>JAODNG010000051.1 GCA_025465385.1 Pseudonocardiales bacterium | reverse complement strand
GTAGTGCGGCGCGAACGCTGCCAGCAGGACATACAGGAAATACCAGGCCAGGAAGAACGCGGTCACCGGAAGGACGAAGCTGCGGAACCGCTGTCGCAAGGTGGCGAATTCCACACTGGTGTGGGCGGCGGCCCAGGGGTCCACCGGTGGCGGCGTGCCCACCCCCCCGATGCGTTCGGTGGTGCTCATGCGGACACCTCCAAGGCAGTGATGATCATGCCGATGTTACGTGTGTCACGAGGACCGGGAAAACCCTAGTAGCAGGTCGTTCACCGGGGTGCACCGCACCGTGAACCCTTCGATATGCAGCGGTGATTACCGACGGTGCCGGCCACCGCGCATCCGGGGCAGCGCAACTATCCCAGCGCGGGGAGCCAACTGGCCTAAGTCCCGATCCTCGGACAGGCCCAACCGGTCCGGTGCGTGCAGCCGCAGCAGGATGCGAGATACGTCGACCGGGATGCGATCACTGGTGTGATGGCTGACCACCACCATGGTGAGGAAGGCCAGCGGCACGGTAAACACAGCGGGCTGGGCCAACAGTGTCTGCCACCCTGGCGGGAGCACGCCGGCCGCGGCCGGCAGCACCGCGGCGAACGCCAGGCCTCCGCCGGCCAGGATGCCGGCCGCCGCGCCGACGTCGGTCAGCCCGCGCCACCAGATACCCAGGACCAGCAGCGGGCAGAACGACGAGGCGGCCACCGCGAAGGCCAGTCCCACACCTTGTGCCAGGTCCAGTGATGACACGGCGAGCACGAAGGCCAACGGCACTGTCCAGGCCGCCGCAGTGGCTGCTCGGAAGTCCCGCAACCGACCGGGCAGCACGTCACTGGACAACACTCCGGCGATGCTGACCACTAGTCCAGTGGCGGCGGAGACAAAAGCCGCGAACGCTCCGGCCGCGATCAAGCCACCGAGTAGCAGCCCTGGCCATCCGCCCAACGCGGCGCGTGGCAGCAGCAGCAACGCAGCGTCGGTGTTGCCGTTGACCAGCAGCTCCGGGACGTAAAGCCGAGCGAGCCAGCCAGAAACCATCGGGAACAGGTAGAAAACCCCGAGCAGCGACAGCACCAGCAACGTGGTCCGGCGCGCCGCTCGGCCGTCGGGGTCGGTGTAGTACCGCCCCAGCACATGCGGCAGCCCCATGGTGCCCAGCAGCAGCGCCACGATGAGCGAGTATGTGGCCAGCAGCGGATGGCCCCCGGCGCCCAGCGGACGCAGCCATTTGTCATTGTCCAACACGGCACCTCGGATCACCGGAGCCCGGCTGCCCGCGTCGAAGTGCAGTCTGGTGTTCTTGGCGACCCGGTGCTCCCCCGGTGCCCAGTACACCGTCCCATTCGCGACTCGCCCGTCCTCGTTTCCTACGGCTTGGACCACCACCGGCTGAGCGACTTCCAGCACCACATCGTGATCAAGAGTGATATCGGCGACATGGGAGAAGTACGGCGTTGCCGGGGTACCCAGCGAGTCCCGCAAGCCCGGTCTCTCGCCAGCATTGTGAATCAGCAGCACGAAGACCGGGATGGCGAGCGCGGTCAGTTTTATCCAGTACTGGAAGGCCTGCACGATGGTGATTGAGCGCATCCAGCCGGTGTAGATGTTCAACGTCACTATGACCATGACTACGGCCGCGCCGACCCACGTCGGCTGTCCCGTCACAGCATGGAGGGTGAGCCCCGCGCCCTGCATCTGCGGCACCAGGTAAAGCCAGCCGATGACGATCACAAAAATGGTGCAGACCCGGCGCAGCCCTACCGAACCCAGCCGGGCCTCGGCGAAGTCGGGCAGCGTGTAGGCACCCGATCTACGGAGCGGCGCCGCCACGAAAAGCAGCAAGGCAAGGTATCCCGCGGTGAACCCGACCGGGTACCACAGCGCGTCCACCCCGCCCTTGAGCACCAGACCGGCAATTCCGAGGAAGGAGGCCGCGGACAGGTACTCGCCGGAGATCGCTGCAGCATTCCAGCGTGACCCGAGCGTTCGGGACGCGACTAAGAAGTCCGAGGTCGACCTGACCTTCGTCCCGTAGAGCCCGGTGAGCATGGTCGCCGCGGCAATCACGACCATCGCACCGATGGTGACGTAGAACACAGCCTGCTCGGGCACGCTGGCGTTTCAGTTCTCGACCATATCGGCGAAGTCCTGTTCGTTACGGTCCGCGCTGCGGTTGTAGGACCAGGCCACCGCGACGAAGAACGGGTAAACCGCAAACCCGAGCAGTAGCCACGGCAGCCGTAAGCCCACGATGGTGATCGTGCCCAGCGACGGCATCAGGAACAACAGCGGGATGCCCGCGAGCACCAGCACGGTGAGCAGCATCAGCCGGATCGACAAGATCAGCTGCACCCGCACCAATTGGCGGACCAGCACCTCACCGACGCTGGTCTGGTCCTCCAACTCGGCGAGCGTTCGTACTACCCGGCGGCTGCTGCGCCGCTTGGCGAGCACGATCCGTTCCCGCTTGCCAAGCTTGACCTTGGCCGCGACCGGATAGCCGTTAGCCTCCCGGGCCCTTTCTTGGGCCGCCGCTTCCGCCGCCGCCCGCGTCAGAGTCTCCCACGGGTCGTCATCCGGCCCAGTCGCGTCGGTACTCATCGGGGACTCATCGAGACTCTATCGCCGCCGCGTTGACGGACTCATCACAACTCATCGGGGTTCATCGGAGCTGCTCGGGAGGTCCAGCCCTGTTTGGCCGCGCGGACCAGGCGGTCCTTCAACTCTCGAGTGTGCCTTCGGCTGACTGGTAACTCGGTGGCGTCACCTCCGTTACCCACCCGCACCACGTAACCCGACGCCGACATACGCAGCTCGGTGACCAGCGGCAGGGCGACCAGAAAGGAACGGTGGATCCGCACGAACCCGGCCTCCGACCAGCGATCTTCCAGCTGGGAAAGCGGAATACGGACCAGGTGGCTGGTGCCCTCTCCGGTATGCAGCCGCGCATAGTCCCCGTGGGCCTCGACCCAGCGTACCGACGAGCGCGGCACCAACTTGGTGGTCCCGGCGAGCTCCACCGGGATGACCTCGTCCTCGCTGCCGGGATCCGGTCCGGGGGCGGACGCGTCGCGCCGGGAGGCCACGATCCGCCGCATGGTATTGGCCAGTCGCTCTCGGCTCACCGGCTTCATCAGGTAGTCGGCCGCGCCGATCTCGAAGGCGTCGAGGGCCTTCTCATCGTAGGCGGTGGCGAACACGACCACCGGTGGGTTGGGAATCGCGCCAAGCAGGCGGGCCAGCTCCAGCCCATCCAACCCCGGCATCCGGATGTCGAGGAACACGACATCAATCTGGGGCAGCGACGACGTTCCGTTGGTCCGGTTGTCGGGACGCAAAACCGACAATGCCTCGGTGGCATTAGTGGCCGTCAGCACGGTGCCGATCCGCGGCTCGGCTTCCAGTACTTCGACCAACATGGATAGCGGACCCGGCTCGTCGTCTACGGCGAGCACGACGAGCCCCAGGTTGTCGTCGTTGCCGCTCATCGACCGCCTTTCCGCGGATCCAGTGTGCCCCCACCAACCCGGACCATCAATCCTGCACATGGCCGGTATCGCTGTCCACGGTTGGCGGATGGGTGCCTCTCGCGGTACTGAGTGTGATCGACGCGAAGCTACAGTCCGAAGCGGGACCAGGTAGCGCGGTGCTCAAGCGCTTCAAGCACCGCCAACGCGGACTCCGGGCCGCCGCGCCCGCTCAAGGCGGCCGCCACAGGCCCCATCCCCAATCTAGCCAGCAACGGGCGGCGCGCCTCCACCGTGATGATCTCCGCATCCGGATACCGCTTAATGATCTCCCCACGCATTGTGCCGAGCCGGTCGACCAAACCTAGCTCCAGGGCCCGGCGACCGCTCCACACCTCACCGGTGAACAGGTCCTGCTGACCGGTCACCAGCCGATCGCCGCGGCGCGAACACACCCAGTCTCGAAACATCCCGTGCAGTTCGGTCTGCATGCTACGCAACCACACCACGTCGTCCTCCCTCTCGGGCAGGAACGGGTCGAGCCGGGATTTGTTCGCTCCCGCGGTGTACAGCCGCCGCTCGACTCCGAAGCGCTCGAGCAGACCGTGCAACCCGAAGCCCTGGCTGACCACCCCGATGGAGCCGACCAGCGACGTCGGGTGAGCGACGATCTCGTCGGCCGCACAGGCGAGCCAGTACCCACCGGATGCGGCGACGTCCTCGCAGAACGCCAGCACCGGCACATGCTTAAGATCGGCGAGGCCGCGGATCCGATCCGCCACCAGCGCCGACTGGGTGGGGGAACCGCCTGGTGAGTTGATCAATAAGACCACCGCCCGCAATCGGTCATAACCGAAGGCGCGGGTCAACACCGAGTCCAAGACGGCCAGGTTGATCACTCCGCGACCTAGTGGCGCCGGCGTCGGAGTGATCACGCCATGCAGTTTGACCGCAGCTACCACCGGGCCACGCTCGCGCAGAGTGCCGCGCAGCGGCAGCCGCGCGGCCAGGTCCTTGACATCCATCCGGCCAGCCTACGACGGCTGACCGACATCGATCGGCACCCGGGCTAAGCGCTTACCGGTGGGTGGGTACGCGATGCGTTTGGCGTCGGCGGAGCGATGGCGCGCACGCCGCGGCTGAACTTGGGTACCCGCATGCTGACCTTGGTACCCATCCCCGGTCCGGTTTCGACCACGAGCCCGCATTCCTCACCGAAGGCACCGCGTAGCCGATCATGAACGTTTCCCAGCCCGACATGCGCACCCGTGACGTGTGAGTCGGTCATCTCGTCACGCAGCCGGTCCGGATCCATCCCGATGCCGTCGTCCTCGACGCTGATGAGGCAATCGGAACCGGAGTCTTCGGCGACGACCGAGACCGTGCCGCCGCCGGGCTTGCCCGCCAAGCCGTGCCGTACCGCGTTCTCCACCAGCGGCTGCAACGCCAGGAACGGCAACACCACTGGCAGCACCTCGGGGGCGATCTGCAGCCTCACTTGCAACCGCTCCCCATACCGGGCCTTCTCCAGGATCAGGTAGCGGTCGATGTTGTTGAGCTCCTCGGCAAGCGTGGTGAACTCCCCAGCGGAACGGAAGGAGTACCGGGTGAACTCAGCGAACTCCATCAGCAGCTCGCGCGCCTCCTCCGGATCGGTGCGGACGGTCGAGGAGATCGTGGTGAGCGCGTTGTAAATGAAGTGCGGCGAAATCTGCGCGCGTAGCGCCCGGACCTCAGCGTGAGCCAATCGGGATCGGGACTCGTCGAGCTCAGCGAGCTCCAGCTGACTGGAGACGTACCGCGCGACCTCCGCGGCGGCCTTCATCACGCCGGCCGCGGCGGGCCGCTGGCTCACCACGCCGAAGGTCCCGACGACGCCGCCGTCGACCTCTAGCGGGCAGACGACGACAGCACGAATCGGGCAGTCGGCGCGCCCACAGTCCATCTCACGCTGGCTGCGGACCTGCTGACGACCGGTGCTCAGCACCTCCAGCGCTGCCTCGGCGACCCATTCGGCATGATGCTGAGCCTCGCCATCCCAGGCCAGCATCACGCTTTCCTCGTTGGTCAGCGCGACGGCTGAGCAGTTCAGCAAGGCCCGCAGATGCGGCGCCGCGGCAGTCGCCGAGGCGGCCGACAACCGATCCCGCAGCGGTGGCGAAGCCTGCGCCATGGTGTGGAGGGCGGTGTAGGTGGCGCGATCGGCATCACTGCCGAATGGCTGGCGCCGTCGCCTCCGGAGTATCACCCCGGCCGCGATCACCACGGCGAGGACGACGACTCCCACCATCGCGAGTTGGCCGAGCTGGTTCACGAATCCATAGTCGCGGTCGCGACCGCAGGTGACAACGGCGGGTCAGCGCGCCGTCAGCCGGGCGGGGCGCAGGATCTTCGCAGGAGGGTCTCGGCCGCCTTGGGCCAGTTCACCCCAGCGGTGATCCACGGCATCGCCGCCTCGGCCGAGTGGCCGGCCTGAACCCACCGAGCGGCCACGATCATGGGGTGGTCCCAGCCCGGGCCGACGACATCGGCAAGCAGCAGCGCCAGCCGCATCACCTCGGGGTCACGAGTGACGTAACCGATCAGCCGCCGGCTGCGGGTCCGCGGCGCTGGTTCTTCAGGATCGACTGGGAACAGCAGCAGGTCGCGCTCGCCGAGCAGGTCGGCGGTCTGGCGGTCAGGAGCCGGCTGCTGGGTCGGCACTCCGGAGCAGATCCACTCCACCGGGCGGCCCAGCACCCCTTCCTCGACCGACCGGAGCTCTACCGTCCACGTCGTTCCCACCGAGCGGCACCACGACGCTGTCATCACGCAGTTACCGGGCGCTCTCCGTTCCGATGGGGACCCGGTAGGACGAGTTGGCGGGGCGGATCGAACCACAGGGCAAGCGAACCCCTACCGAACTGGACGCGCCACCGCAGCACGGGTGAACCGACTCTGTTCACTCTGATGGCTCCATGGCCGGTGACGCACTGTCAGCGAATCAGCCGGGACAGCCGTCGATCGGCCAGCGGCTTGCCGCCAGTCTGACAGGTCGGGCAGTACTGGAAGGCGCGGTCGGCGAAGGACACCTCCCGGACGGTGTCACCGCATACCGGGCAGGGCAGACCGGCGCGGGCGTGCACGGCCAGACCAGACCGCTTCTCGGCCTTGAGCCGGGCGGCGCCCTGACCAACTGAGCGGGCTACCGCATCGAGCAGCACCCGCTGCAGCGCCTCGTGCAGGCGGTCCACGGTGTCGTCGGTCAATTTTCCAGCGGTGGCATAGGGCGACAGCCGGGCGGCATGGAGCACTTCGTCGGAGTAGGCGTTGCCGACTCCGGCGATGATCGTCTGGTCGGTCAGTGCCGTTTTAAGCCGCTCGGTGCGCCCACGAAGCACCTCCGCAAGTCCGTCACGGGACAACGTCAGAGCGTCCGGGCCGAGCCGGGCTATCCCCGGTAGATCACAGATGCCGGCCGCGTCAGCTACAACGTACGCCGCGAGCCGCTTCTGGGTGCCCGCCTCGGTGAGGTCGAAGCCCGGCCCCTCGCCCGGAGTGCCGAGATGGACGCGCAACGCGATCGGGCCTTTGCCAGGCTTCAGCGGGCCCGCGGCCAGCTTGTCCGACCAGCGCAGCCAGCCGGCTCGCGACAGGTGGGTGATCAAGATCAGCTGACCGGCGCGCATGCCCAGGTATTTGCCCCAGCGGTCGGCGCCGGTAACGGTCACTCCGTGCAACGCGTTGATCGGTGGGTCGAAGGTCTTGAGCACCGACAGCGCGGCGACGTCGATACGCCCGATGGTCTTGCCGACGGCGTGGCGACGCAGGTGGTCGGCCAGTGCTTCGACTTCGGGCAGTTCGGGCATGTATCCAGTGTGCCGGTCAGTGCCGCGCGGTGCGGACCACCAGCGACAGCACCCAGCCGACGATCGACAAGACGACCGCGGCCCAGATCGCGGTCCACCAGAAGTGGTCGATGGCCAAGCCCCAGTGGGTGGTGTTCTCGGTGATCCACGCGGTGATCCACAGCATGAGCGCGTTGACGACGATGTGGAACAACCCCAGCGTCAGGATGTAGAGCGGGATCGACAGGATTTGCACGACGGGTTTGATGAAGGCGTTGACCAGACCGAAGATCACCGCCACCACGAAGATGATGCCGACCCGCTGTAGGCGGGTGTCTCCGCCGACGAAGCCCAGCCCGTGGACGACCTTAGTCACCACCCACAGCGCGAATCCGGTCAACGCGGCGCGAATGACGAA
>JAODNG010000566.1 GCA_025465385.1 Pseudonocardiales bacterium | reverse complement strand
GCCGGCAACCGTCCCCGGTTCGACGCCGACCGCGTGACGCGTCGGCGTGTCACCGAGCAGTTCCTCGCCGCCTGTGCCAGTGGCAACATGCATGCCCTGCTCGAGTTGCTCGCTCCGGACGTGTCGCTGGTGGGCGACGGCGGCGGACGGGCCAAGGCCCCGCTGCGGGTCATCGACGGCGCAGCCAAGGTCGCTCGGTTCTTGATCGCCATCGCGGCCGACCCTGACACGGCGGATCTGCAGGTCGAGCTGATGGAGGTCAACGGCGGCCCGGCTGTGGTCGCCTTCGCCGCTGGTGTGCCGGTGACCGTGCTTGCGCTCGACCTGGCGGACGGCCTCATACAGACGGTGCGCTTGGTGGCCAACCCAGACAAGCTTGCCGGGCTCCCCCCGCGCTGAACGCCCGGCATGTCACAAGGCGGCGAGCTGCTGCGTCTTCAGATCTGACACCGATGACGCGGCAGGAAGGACTGGCCATGAACGAGATCAACATTGTGGGCGGTGGGATCGCCGGGCTGGTAGCGGCAAACGCGTGCGCCGAAGCGGGGGTGCAGGTGACGCTGCGGGAGGCGCACCACACCCTGGGCGGGCGCGCCCGCACGACCGCGGCGCCCTACATCGCGCACGAAGGAACCCACGTCTTCTACTCCGACGGGCCGCCCTGGCGGTGGCTCACCGAGCGCGGGCTGGTCGGCCCGTCGGCCCGGGTGTCCTGGCGCGAGATCAAAGGTGTGCGGTTGCGTCGCGACGGTGCCCTGCGAATGACGCCGCCCGCCGGCCTGGTCCGCATGGTCACCGACCGGCGCCGGACCGCGCCGATCGATCGAGATTTCTCCAGCTGGGCCGGCGAACATTACGGGCCGGCCGCGTCGCGTGCAGCAGCGAACCTCCTCGGTGTGGTGACCTATGACGCAGATCCCGGGCGGTTGTCCGCAGCGTTCGTCTGGGAGCGGCTGCTCAGGGTGACGGCTCCTCGTCCACCGGCGGTGCGCTACGTCATCGGTGGTTGGTCCTCGGTGATCGCGCGCCTGGCCACCCGCGCCCGCGAGATGGGCGTGGTCATCGAGACTGGTGCGCGGGTTGACCAGCTCCCCGACCCGCCGGTGATCGTGGCCACCGAGCTCGCCGCCGCGCAGCGGTTGCTCGCCGACGCCACGCTGCTCTGGGACAGTGGCCGAAGCGTGCTGCTCGACCTCGGTGTGACCGCCCGCGGTGGCGACGCATTCGCGGTCGTCGACCTCGACGAGGCCGGTTTCCTCGAGCGCTACAGCTCGCCAGATCCCACCCTGGCGCCCGCCGGTCACTCCCTGGTGCAAGCGCAGATGCCGCTGCGCTCCGGCGAGTCGAAGGCCGACGGGTTGCGGCGGCTGGAACGACTGGTCGAGCTCGGGATACCCGGCTGGCGCAGGCGCACCACCTGGCGACGCGACGCGGTCGCCACCGGGCGCACCGGTGCGCTCGATTTACCTGGTCGAACCTGGCGCGATCGCCCGGCGATCAGCCGCGGCGACGGGGTGTTCCTTGCCGGGGACATGGTCGCTGCACCTGGGCTGCTGGGCGAGGTCTCCATCAACAGCGCGATCCAGGCGGCGCGTGGCGCAGTGCAGGCTGCCGGTATTCGCGAGGATCGCGAGCCCGTCAACCGATGACCCGAGCTGCAAGAGTCCCGCACCGGCTGACCACCGCCCTTCGGCGGCGATACTACGACGGAGGGCACAAAGAGGCAGGTTGGCTGACCGAATGATGGCGATCTGTCCCACAATGGACAGCGTGTGCCGGAGAGCCGATTAGCCTGGCAAGCGGTGTGATCAAGTTAGGCTGGCTCAGAAGGTACGGGACACGCGTGGATCGGTGGTTCATGAGGTCAGGACATGGCATCGCCGCACTGAGCATGCTCGCACTGGCGCTGGCGGCCTGTTCGAGCTCGACGAAACCTGGCCCGGCGAGCGCGCCGGAGACCGCCGCCGCGCCCACCACGGCTGGCGTGCCGGCGACCCCGCGCACGCCGACGGGATCACCGTCGACACCTGGGGCTCCGGCGGGCTCGGTCGCTGCGCCGAGGTGCCGTTCGGCGCAGCTCACCCCGTCGCTTGGGCCCCCTGAGGGCGCCGCCGGCTCGGTGTATCGGGTGCTGGTTTTCACCAATACCGGCAGCCAGGCCTGCGGTATGCAGGGCTTCCCTGGTGTCTCCTACGTCGCCGGCGACGTGGGCCAGCAGGTTGGACCGGCCGCGGAGCGGGTCGGTGACGCTGGTGGATCGGTGCGCATTGCACCGGGCGCGACAGGGTCGGCGCAGCTGCAGATGGTGAATGTCGCGAACTACGACGCGGCGGTGTGTCGCCCGACGCCGGTGCGCGGCTTGCGCATCTATCCGCCCGGCGAGACGGCGGCGCTGTTCGTGCCGGTCGAGGCAACCGGCTGCGCGGGTAACCCGCCCGGCTCCCAGCTCACCGTGGGAACGATCATTACCCCCTGACCCACCAGGATAATGATCAGCGGGCGAGCTGGAGCACGGTCAAAGTCCCGCTGTCGGCGTTGCTCACGTAGGCCTGCTGGCCGTTGGGTAGCAGCGCGATGCTGCTCGGGCCAGCCCCGGTAGGGATGGTCGCGGTGACCTTGTTGGTCGTGGCGTCGATCACCGAGACAGTGTTGCTGCCGTTGTTGACAACGTAGGCCAACCGTCCGTCCGGAGCCCAGACGATGTCTTGTGGCTGTTGGCCGACCGGGATGGTGGCAACGACCTTCAGCGTGTTGGTATCGATCACCGAAACGGTGTTCGACTCGTAGTTCACGTTGGCGACCAGGGGCCGATTCGGGTGCACGGCGACGCTATGTGGGCCAGCTCCGACCGGGATGGTGGCAACAACGCGGCGGGTGGCGGTGTCAATCACCGAAACCAGACTGGAATTGTGATTGGCCGTGTAGGCACGGCTGCCATCGCGGGAGAACACGACCGAGTGCGGGTTCGGGGGAACGTCGATTTGTCCGATGACCGTGTTGGTGCCGGTGGCGATCACTGACAAGGACCCGACATCGTGGTTAGCGACATAAAGCAGCGTGCCATCCGGGCTGATTGCCGGGTCGAACGGGCTCGCTGGCTGCGGAATCATTGCGATCTCGGTATTGGACACGGTGTCTACCACGTCGATCGCATGCTTTGTATGCTGATCATTGAATACAGTAACGTACAATATGCGACCGTCGTGGGCGAACGTGAGGAACTGCGGTGGGCCGGCCGCGATCGGGATGGTCGCAGTCACCTGATTGACGGCGGTGTCCACTACGGTGATGACCTGGGCGTCGCCGTTAGCGACGTAGGCATGCCTACCGTCGGGGGCAACGGCGACGAAGCTGGGTGTCTGCCCTACCGCGATGATGGCGCTCGCCGCGGGCACCGCAACCTTTGGCCCGACGCTGGCCACCGCCGTGGGCGCAGGCTTGGGCGTGGGCATTGAGATCGCCGGGGCAGGGGCCTGGGTGTCGTTCCCGCCGCCGAAGGTCGCCACCGCAATCACTGCCGCCACCGCGACCGCTGCGCCGGCGGCGAGCAGTATCTTCGGTCGGCGCTCGCGGACGGGTGACGGCTTGGGCGGGGCTGGTGCTTGCTTCGGCCTCACGTGGCGTGCAGTGGTGGCCGTCCCTTCAGGTGGTGGTGTGCGTGGTGTCGGAATCACTCTGGTCGGCAGCACTTCGGCTGGGCGCTGCGCCGGTATGAGCGGCTGCTCCTCTTGTTTTTCTGGCTTCTCCGGAGGAGCACCCACGAACCCGTTTGTGGTCGGCGGCGCGGTGCTGCCACGACTGACCAATCGCTGTTCGTGCTGCCGGCTGCGTTGCGGGACGGTGTGCTGCGGATGGGGCGCATGCGTGGCGTGCAAGGCGGCGCCGAGCGCAACGACGTGTTGCGGATGAGTGTCGACGACGGTGGGACATCCAAGCTCAGCGGACACCATCCGGGCGATCAGGGGAATGCGGGACGATCCGCCCACGAGAAGCACCGCGCTGAGAGCTGCCGGCTCGACCTGAGCCGACTGCAGGGCTCGGGACAGTGTGCGAATGGTCGACTCGATCGGGGCTCGGACCATGTCCTCGAAGTCCGACCGGGTGAGGTGCACGTCAAGAGTTCGGCTGGGCAGGAATACCGGGAAAGTCGCCTCGGTGTCTGCTGAGAGAGCCTCTTTCGCCACGATGCATTCCTGTCGCACCCTGGCGAGCGCGACGAAGGTCTGCGGGCGCCGCACGTCTAGCTTGGCCAGCGCTCCGTCGGCGGTGTCGTTGACGTGGGACAGGATTGCCTCGTCGAAGTCACCGCCGCCAAGCGCTTCAATGCGTTCGGGCTTGCCGATGATCTTGACTCCATCGGAGTGCATGCGCAGCACCGTGGCGTCGAAGGTGCCACCGCCCAGGTCGTAGACCGCCATCGTCTCGCCGTCGCTCAGCGGTCGGGTCGCGGTGTAATGCGCCGCTGCGGCTTCGGCCTCGGTCATCAGGAGCGAATTGGTCAGCCCCGCTTGCTGGGTAGCCTCCTCGAACAGCGCACGGCGAAATGGTCCCCAATTAGTCGGGTGGGTCAACACGACGCGGTCGGGTGGTGCGCCTTCGGTCTCGGTGACCTGCGCTACCACATCTCGCAGTAGGACGCCGAGCAGCGCCGTGACCGAGTACGACTCACCACCGAGTACCACCGGCGTCGGGTCACCCACCCGACAGGTGAAGTCGCGGCCGACCCGATCCGGGCTGCTCACCGCGCCCCTGCTGGCGGCATCCCCGGTAGCCAACGTGCCGTCGCCTTGGAGGTATACAGCCGCTGGGGTCACCAACGAACGATTACCGAGGGGGACCGCTTCCACGGTGGCCGCCGTAGCGCGGGCAGCCGCTACGAAGGTGCTGCCGAGGTCGATCCCCAGGCTGTAGCTCACCAGCTCCTCCCTGAAGCGGCACGCATCGTTACGTTTCGATCACGCGAAAGATCGTTTTAGCGCGTGAAACGGTGACGTAGGGCCGCGTGCACGCAAGTCCATTACAGTAGGTAGCCGACTGAGCACCCGTCAAGTGGCTCCTATACCGAGAATCTGGGCCCGGGCACTGGATCGTGGGCGGTGGGCCTGCTGGGCCGGCAGCGACCGAGCCGTTTGATGGTGAGCCAACTTCCCCGTCGAGCGCCGTGGGTCCGCAGCGCTTGTGCTGCATATTCCGAACAGGTGGGGGTGAAATGGCAACACGGCGGTCGTCTCGGGCTGATCTCGCGTTGGTACGTTCGGACGCCGGCGACCAGCAGCGACGTGAGTTGTGATCCCGCTGCTGCAGGTTTGTGCCGCAGCGTCCGGGCTTCGTTGATCAGCGCTGCGGTCAGTTGGGGCAGCGCCAGCAACGCCACTACGAGGCAGTTGCCGCTGAGGCTTTCCCCTAGACAGCATCCGGCGTCGAGCAGGCACGCGTCTCGAAGACATGACCCGCCGACCGGCCGAGGCCGGTACCGATAGCCATAGCCGTCGTACCGTCTGCGTCCGAAACACGCCATGTCCCCAGTGTGCACCTCCACGGCGCATGGGGTAAGGCAGGCGCCGCCTGGTGAACATAAGCGCCACGAGTCCGCGAGCGTGCACAGAAATTACGACAAACCGCACTAAGGCCGGATAGTGGTAAATGGCGCACCGCTGGCTTCGTCGGGGCAGGCGGACGGCAAGGCTGCCGATGAGGAGGTCACCGACCCTCCCGGCGTGTAGAATCGCCGCGCCAATGGTTGATCGGTGAGGGCGGCCTAACTGTGGTTAGTGTGGCCTGCCTAACAAATAACTATTCGGAAATGCCACCTACAGTCCTGTGTGATCGGATCGTGGGTGACCGTCGGTGCGCGCACAATCACCGTCCGAAAGCTTCTGTTGTCAACCTCCGATCAGTGTTCTTGACAGATCTCATTCATTGCGGCAAAGCTGATGGGCTACGAGGCGAGGGAGTCGAATGCGGTTCGATAGAAGTGCGGGCTGATCGCCGGTGGATGCAGTTCAGACGCTGATCCTCGGGTTGATCGCCGGGGTCACGATCGTGCTCGGGTTACCGCTGGGCCGGCTGCGTAGCGCCCGTCACAGCCGGACCGCGCCCGCTGTGCGGGTGTTTCTCAACGCCTTCGCGATCGGCATTCTGATCTTCATAATGTGGGATCTGCTGAACCAGGCGTGGGAGATGATCGGTGCCACGCTGGACAAGGTCCACGATGGTTCCGGCAGTGTGGCGCCGGTGATCGGGTTCGGCGCTTTACTCTTCGCCGGGCTCGGAGTCGGGTTGCTGAGCCTGGCCGGGTACGAGCGCTGGGTCGCCGGCGAGGGACCGGTCCCGCTGCTAGGCCCGGGCACGATGGCCGCCGACGAGCTGATCCTGCGCAAGGGTGATACCTGGACGGCGGCCCGCCGGCTGGCGTTCCTGATCGCAGTAGGGATCGGTCTGCACAACTTCGGCGAGGGCCTCGCCATCGGCGGTAGCGCGGCGCAGGGCAAGATCGCGCTGGCCACCCTGTTGGTGACCGGCTTCGCCTTGCACAATGCGACCGAAGGATTCGGCATCGTAGCCCCGCTGGCCACCGAGCAAGAGCAGCCCAGTTGGGGATTTCTGCTTCTCCTCGGTGCGATCGGTGGTGGCCCCACCGTGCTGGGAACCCTGATCGGCCACCAGTTCACCAGCGAGCCGATGAGCCTGATTTTCCTCACTCTGGCCGCTGGCTCCATCCTCTACGTGATCATCCAGCTGGTGGCCATCGCCCTGCGGGGCGGCCACCGATCCCTGCTCTACTGGGGCGTATGGGTCGGCCTGGTCGCCGGCTTCGCCACCGACATGGTCCTCACCGCCGGCGGCGCCTAGCCCTCTCGCGACCTTGAGCGCCATTCGGAGCCGAATCGCGGTCCGGCGGCGTCGGATAACCGCGATTCGGCTCCGAGTGGCGAAGCGATCGGTATGTGCTTAGAACGGCACCTGGTGGGCGAGTAGATCCTCTGCGGGGCCGCGGCCGGAGAGGGCGCGGCAGAATTGCACGGCATCCAGATGTAGATGCGCACCGCCTTCGCCCTGGGTGTAAATGCCTCCGGCGGGTCCGTCCAGGACCACGGTGCAGGGTTGTCCGTGGCGCCTCGCCCATTCCGCTACGACGTCGGCCACGATGCGTCCGTCGTGGTCTGGAGTCAGCGTGAGTTCGCCGCCGGTGGCTCGGCAGATGTCGATCCGGTGCATCCACGGATCCCGGGTGTGGATCACATCGGTGAGGTATCCACGGGTCCACTCCTCGTCGAAGGGCGGTCCGGGGTTGAACACCGTGGCTCGTTCCTCGGCCGTCGCTTGGCGGCGCGCGGCGAGAGACTGTGGTGCCGCGGTTCGCAGCGCGGTGGCGAGCTGCGCAGGCCCGAGGTGGGCACGGTCGGCGACCTGGAGCGCGGTCAGCGCGTCGATCCACGACTCTCCCGTGGCGGTGGCCCGTTGGTGGGCAGCTTCGCCCTGCCGAGTCGCCTCGGCGGGGTCGGCGTTGAGCTCGAGCATGCCGAGGACATGGGCGAGCACAGCGGTCACGTCCCAGCCGGTGCAGTCGGTAAGGCGGGTCCAATCTTCGGGCGCTAAATGATCGACCAGCTCGATCAAGTGCTGGTATTCCGTCTGTGCCAGCCGCATGGCTTCCTCGTGCGCCAGCGGTGGGATGTGGTCGACAGGGATGGCAGTCGATTGCATGGCGGGCTCCTTGTGATCAACCCTGCTGTCGCCGAGTTCGACAACAGGGGATCCTTGACCAGACATCCCTGCCGTCGAACTCGGCGACAGCAGAGCACTGAACTTTGGGTGATCCGGCTCAGCCGGGGACAGGGCTAGTGCGCGGGAATCGATGGCTCGGAGAGTGCCCGCGGCAAGCAGGCGCACCAGTGTCCACCAGCACCGGCTCCCTGCCGCGGATCAGCAGGGAGTGCATCGGGAAATGACCCACCGGCGGCGCGCCCAACCCCCAGGTGATCAGAAAAGTGTCGTCTGCGACTTGGTAGGGCAGCACGTCATAGTGAGCTGGGGAAGTCATGGGGGGCTCCGAGAATGTGTGCAGCATCAGTGAGTGAGGCGGCGTGGACCCACCTCGGCGAGGTACATGTCGATCGCCCGGTCCAGTTGCCGGGTCCACCGGTCCCCCCCCGGCTCGTTCGCGTTCTGCTGTGCGACCAGGCCCGAGATCAGCCCGGTGTAGAGGTCGACGTCAGCGGATTCTGTGACGCCCACCCCGGCCAGCACCCGACGCCCCCCGTCGAGCACCTCCCGGGCCACCGCGTAGGACTCCTCCGACGGCTCGAAGCCCGGGATGGTGCGCTGAAAAAGCAGCTGGTAGCGCGCCAAGTCCTCGGTGCAGAAGTCGACGAACTGGCGAGCACTTTGACGTAGTGCGATCACCGGGTCGTCATCCAGGTCCAACGAGAGACGCCGGTCGAGCAACTCGCGGTTGGCCTCGAGGAACATGGCGTCGTAGATCGCGTGCTTGGACGGGAAGTAGACGTAAAGCGACTGGGCACGCAACCCAACCCGCGCCCCGAGCTCCCGCATTGACAACCCAGCGAGGCCATCGGCCCTCACCAGCCCCCACGCGACGTCGAGGATCTCTTGCTGGGTGGCTTCAAACCGCTCAGCACGCCTGTCACGCATCGGCGAAACTGGCATAGTCAGATATAATGAACACCGTAAGGTAGCTTGTCAACCGCGCCGCCGTCTTCTACAGACAGCCGCGTGCCAGCCAGTCCAAGCCGGACCGTCAACTCGCTGACGGTATAACTCGGGCTGTGACGAGGACCGCGCCACGCGAGCCGTCGACAGCTGTGCATCGCGGGGTCAGCGCGGATCTGATGGCCGTCGGGTGTGCCGCGGTGCTGGTTGCGGCAGCTGCGGTTATCGGCGCCTGGTTGCTCGACCAAGGGGTCCCGCTGCATGTCGACGCCCCCCCGTTGGGTGCCCAGTGGCTGCCGCACGTCGGCCCGGGCACGGTCCCCGCAGTGCTGCTCGCGCTGCTCGTCATCCTGCGTGGACCCGAACTGGCCGCCCGGCTGCCCTGGCACACCCTCCTCGGGGTCTCCGCGGTTACCGCGGTGGTGTGGACGCTGTGCCTGGCCCTGATCGACGGGTGGCAGCGCGGGGTGGCCGATCGGCTGACCACCGACACCGAGTACCTGCACGACGTCGCGAGGGTCGGTGATGTCGGCACCATGCTGCGAACCTTCGCTGACCGGATCCCCGGGTTGCGGCCCGAGTCGTGGACCGCGCACGTCGCCGGTCATCCCCCCGGGGCGCTGCTGGTCTTCGTCGGCCTCGACCGGATCGGGCTGCCGGGCGGGGTACCGGCAGCGCTGCTGTGCGTGGTGGTTGGTTCGACGGCCGCGGTCGCCGTGGCGGTCACGTTGCGGGTTCTGGGCGCCGACGCCGCTGCCCGGGCCGCGTTGCCGTTCGGGGTGCTGCTGCCGGGCGCCATCTGGATCGGGGTGTCCGCGGACGGCCTGTTCGCCGGGGTGCTGGCCTGGGGAGTGGCCTTGCTGGCCGTCGGTGCCAGCCGGCAACGGCTCGATACCACGGCTCTCGCGGCATCCGCAGCCGGCGGGTTGCTGCTCGGCGCGACCCTGTTCCTGTCCTATGGCCTCGTACTGGCGGGGCTGCTCCCGGTGGCCGTCGCGGTCGCCGCTCGCCGGGTCACCCCGCTGCTGGTGGCCGGTGCCGGCGTCGCCGCGGTGGTGGCCGCCTTCGCCGCCGCGGGCTTCTGGTGGCTCGACGGCTACCAGCAGGTCACGGTCCGGTACTACCAGCCGGGGGAGTATGGCCTGGTGCGCCCGTACGGCTACTGGGTGTGGGCCGACCTGGCATGCCTGGTGGTGGTGCTCGGGCCAGCCGGGGTGGCCGGGCTGCGCCGGCTGTTCACGCCGGGCCAGGGTCAGCCGCGCATTCTGGTGCTGCTGTGCGCGGCGGCCGCGGTGGCGGTGCTGGTCGCTGATCTTTCCGGGTTGAGTAAGGCGGAGGTGGAACGGATCTGGCTGCCGTTCTCGGTCTGGCTGATTGCCGCGTCCGCGCTGATCCCGGGGCAGCAGGTCCGCTGGTGGTTGGCCGGTCAGGCGGTGGTCGCGCTGATCGTCAACCACCTGCTGCTCACGACGTGGTGACCGGCTCGCGCAGCGGGTCGGTGGCGAACCGGGTGACGCCCTCGGCGAAAGGCACCTGCGCCCGGTAACCCAGGAGCTCGGCCGCCCGGGCGGGATCAGCAGTCACATGGCGCACATCGCCGGGGCGGGCGCCACCGACAACCTCCGGGGCCGGACCGCTCATCGCCCGGGCCAGCTCGGTGGCCAGCTCACCGACGGTATGCGGATACCCGGAACAGACGTTGACCGGCACGCATCGCCCGAACGGCGGTTCCGCGGACAGGGCGAGGGCATTGGCGCGGGCGACGTCGGATACGTGCACGAAATCCCGGCGCTGCCGCCCATCCTCCATCACCTGCGGCGCCGCACCACGCGCCAACGCCGACCGGAAGATCGACGCCACCCCGGCATACGGGGTATCCCGGGGCATCCGGGAGCCGTAGACATTGTGGTAGCGCAGCGCCCACACCCCCCCACCGGTCTGCCGGGCCCATGCCGCGGCGAGATGCTCCTGGGACAGCTTGGTCGCGGCGTAGGTGCTGCGCGGATCCAGCGGGGCGTCCTCACCCACCAGCTGCGGATCAAGATCGGCGTCGCAGTGCGGGCAGCGCACCTCGTAGCGCCCAGCGGCGATGTCCTCGGCTCGCCGGGGTCGGGCCGGCACCACACCGTGAGAGGGGCAGGCGTAGCGGCCTTCCCCATAGACCACCATGGAGCTGGCCAGCACCAGCCGGCGCAGCCCCGCCCGGTGCATCGCGGCCAGCAGCACCGCGGTACCGAGATCGTTGTTGGCGGTGTAGTCCGGGGCGTCGGAGGGATCCAGACCGTGTCCGACCATCGCCGCCTGGTGGCACACCGCGTCCACCTCGGGCAGCAGGCGACCCAGCAGCTCGCCATCCCGGACGTCGCCGCGCACCAGCTCGTGATGCGAGACCCATTCCGGCGGCGTACCGCTGCCGTGCGCCTGGGGCAGGAACGCATCCAGTAGCAGTACCGAGTGCCCGTCGTCAGCGAGCAGGTCTGCGACGTGCGAGCCGATGAAACCCGCGCCGCCGGTGATCAGGATTCGCACGCCGTGCACGCTACGTCACGGCTCAATGATCTCCAGGACCCCCTCATCGGTCCCGGTCACGAATAGCCGGCCGGTGGCGCTGTCCACGGCGACGGTATTCGGTTGGCGGACCGTGGGCAGTGGGGTGGCCAGGACTGGCGTGCTGGCGTTCAGATTCAGGCCGATCACCTCGTTGAGCGCGGTCAGGGTCACCCACAGCCGGTCGCGCACCGGGTCATAGGCGACCCCGTACGGCGTGCCGGGTAGCTCTACCCGCCCGATCTGCCGCAGTTTCGGGCTCAGCTCGTAAAGCAGCACGGCCCCGCCACGGGTGTCGATCACCGCTAGATGCCCGCGTTTGTCGGCGACCACGTGGGTGGGCCCGGCCCCTGCCGGCGCCTCAGCCACTCGCTGCAGCCGTTGCGCGTCGTACAGGGTCAGGGTGTTCTCCCGGACGTCGACCAGGCCGACGAGGTCGCCGACAGCCGCCAGCCCAGCGGGCTGCGTGACGTCGGTGAAGGTGTGCACCACCTGATCGCCGCGGACCGCCACCACGCTGTGCCCGAGCTCGTTGGCCACAAACACCGTGCCGTTGGCAGCCTGGGTGGCATCGTGCGGGACCACGCCGGTGACCACCTGCGAGGTAATCTCGCCGCCGGGCAGCGCCACCCGCAACAGCCGGTTGGCCCCCTCGTCCGGGACCAGCACCGGGCCGCCGGGCCCGGCCAGCTGCAGGTGGCGCAGCGCGCCGGGCAGCGGCACCTTGCGCAGCACCATGCCGGTGGTGGCGTCCAGCAGCGTCAGCGCGGCCGGGTCACGCACCCCGACGGCCACGACGTGGGTCTGCGGGTCGACCACCACGCCCTCCGGGGCGGCGCCGACGGGCACCGTCCGCCCGGCCGGCGGCGCGGTCGGCGCCGGGCTCCTCGCCCGCCTCAGCGGCGACGGCAACGCGCTCGGCTTC
>JAODNG010000536.1 GCA_025465385.1 Pseudonocardiales bacterium | reverse complement strand
GGTGCCGACCAGGTTGCCGTCGTAATCGGGGCCCTGTCGCTCCACAGTCTGAGGATCGTACGGACCGGCGCGCCCCGAACGGCGGAAGGGCGCCGGCTGGCAGGTATGGAATGGTGACCACCGTGAGCGACCTCCCCATCGCCCTGGACGTGCTCGACCCTGAGGTGGAGGTGCTATCGCTACCTGATGTCGCGCAACGGCTGGGACTGCCGGTAACCCGAGTGCACCAGATGATGCGTGATGGGCAACTCATGGGGGTGCGCCGCGACGGGGTGGTGTTGATCCCAGCGGAGTTTCTCAGCGGCGATGCGATTGTCAAGGGACTGCCCGGCACGATCACCTTGTTGCGCGACTCCGGCTACTCCGCCGAGGAGATCCTGCGCTGGTTGTTCACCGCGGAGGATTCGTTGCCCGGCACCCCGATCGGCGCGCTGCGGACCAACCGAGGGCGCGAGGTGAAGCGCCGGGCCCAGGCGATGGGATTTTGATCGGTATCATTGCGCTGACCCGCTTCTTGCGGCCGTCCTCCCACGCCATGATCGGGCGCGGTATCCTCGCCATTCCGCTGTGACCAAGTGGGGATTGTGGTTGGTCAGCCAAAGGAGGAAGCGCGATGCTGGGGAAACTGGGGAAGCTCGTTGTGCTGGCGGGGGCCGTGGAGGCCGCTCGCCGGTACGCCAAGACCAACCCCGACGCGGTCGGCAAGATTGCAGACCAAGCCGGCCGCCTCGTTGATCAGTGCACCAAAGGCAAGTTCAGCAACCAGATCGACGGCGCGGTGCGCAAGGTCCAGGACACCACTGGCCGAGGCTAGTTCACGCAGGCACGTCAACAGGGTCCGCAGCCAGGCCCGTCGCAGCCGTCCCACACTGGTCAGCTGTTCGACGGGCCGGCTGCGGAGCTGGAAAACTTATGACCATGGCTGTTAACTCATTGATGGTCCCGCTCGGCACGCCAGCGCCGCCGTTCGCGTTACCGTCGCTGGACGGCGAGATCGTGACCTCTGATGGCCTTGACTCAGCTCGGCCGCTGCTGGTGATGTTCTTGTCCAACCACTGTCCCTACGTCCGGCACCTCGAGCGAGAACTCGGCTCCCTGCTTGCCGAGTACGCAGCGGACGTCACAGCGGTGGCGATCTGCAGCAACGACACCAAGAATTATCCCGACGATGGTTTAGCGGGGCTGACCGAACAAGCCCACCGCGCCGGGTTCACCTTCCCGTACCTTCTGGACGACAGCCAGCAAATCGCTCGGGACTACCGAGCCGCGTGCACCCCGGACTTCTTCCTCTATGACGCCCAGCGCCGGCTTGCCTACCGGGGCGAGTTCGATGAGTCCCGGCCACGCAACGACGCTCCGGTGACCGGCAAGACATTGCGGGCGGCGCTGGATCTGGTGCTGGCAGGACAGCCGGTTCCCGAACCGCAGGTGCCCAGTATCGGGTGCGGCATCAAATGGAAGCCGGGCAACGAGCCGCCCTGACCGTTGCGCACGGTCTGCGCCGGGGTTAGATCTCGCCTACCGCGGTCACCCACACCGCGGCGGTCCCGGACTCATCCGACGCCGCTAGGTCGACCTCGGCATTGATGGCCCAGTCGTGATGCCCGGCCGGGTCGTCGAAAATCTGGCGTACGACCCACCGGTCGGGCTGCTGGTCGATGATCAGCAGGTCTGGGCCGCGCGCGTCAGCGCCGGTGCCGATCTCGGCATGCTCGACGAAATAGGGTTCCATGGCCTGGCGCCAGGACTCCGCGTCCCACCCGGCGTCCGCGTCGAGCTCCCCGAGCTCCTCCCACCGCCAGCGGGCAGCCAACTCCACCCGGCGAAACAGCGCATTACGAACCAGCACCCGGAAGGCCCGCGCATTGGCTGTCACCGGCGGGGGTCGCTGATCTATCGACGCCGGTACCGCGTCCTGCGCCTGCGGGTCTCGCAGTTTCTCCCATTCGTCCAGCAGGCTGGAGTCGACCTGGCGGACCAGTTCGCCGAGCCACTCCTGCAGGTCACGAAGGTCGTCGGTCTTGGCATCCTCGGGCACTGTGCGGCGCAGCGCCTGGTAGGCGTTGGCGAGGTAGCGCAGTACCAACCCTTCAGAACGGGCCAAGCCATAGAAGCCGACATACTCGGTGAAGGTCATCGCCCGCTCGGCGAGATCCCGGGCGACTGACTTGGGGGATAGCCGGTGGTCGGCCACCCACGGGTGACCCGCCCGGTAGATCTCGAATGCGGCGTCGAGCAGCTCAGCCAGCGGCATCGGGTAGCTGACGTCCTCCAGCAGCCGCATCCGCTCCTCGTACTCGATGCCCTCGGCTTTCATCGCCGCCACGGCCTCACCCTTGGCCTTGGACAGTTGCGCGCTCAATACCTGCCGCGGATCGTCGAGGGTGGCCTCGAGAACCGACAGCACATCCAGCGGATAGTCAATCGACTCCCGGTCGAGCAGCTCGATCGCGGCCAGCGCGAACGGGGACAGCGCCTGGTTCAGCGCGAAGTCGAGTTGCAGGTCCCCGGTGAGCCGCACGGTGCGGCCCTGGGCGTCCGGGACCGCCAACCGCTCGACGACGCCAGCGGCCAGCAACGCTCGGTAGATCGCGATCGCCTGACGGATGTGCCGGCGCTGCGCGGGGCGCTCCTCGTGGTTGTCGGTAAGCAGATGGCGCATCGCCGCGAACGCGTCACCGGGTCGGTTCGCGACGTTGAGCAGCATCGCGTGACTCACCGCGAAGCTGGATGTCAGCTGTTCCGGTTCGGCCGCGACCAGCCGGTCAAAGGTGCGATCGCTCCAGGACACCGATCCCTCGGGGGGCTTCTTGTGCACCACCCTGCGGCGCTTGCGTGGATCATCTCCGGCCTTGGCCAGCGCCTTGGTGTTCTCCACCACGTATTCGGGGGCCTGCACGACAACATCGCCGGCGGTGTCGAAGCCGGCCCGTCCGGCCCGGCCGGTGATCTGGTGGAACTCCCGGGCGGTGAGGTGGCGGGTGCGGGTGCCGTCGTACTTGCCCAGCGCGGTGAGCAGCACCGTGCGGATCGGTACGTTGATCCCCACGCCGAGAGTGTCGGTACCGCAAATGATCTTCAGCAGGCCGGCCTGGGCGAGCCGCTCAACGAGCCGGCGGTACCGCGGCAGCATCCCGGCGTGATGCACCCCGATCCCATGGCGCACCAGCCGGGACAGGGTTCTTCCGAAACCAGCCGTGAACCGGAATCCACCGATCAGCTCGGCGATGGCGTCCTTTTCTGCCCGACTGCAGACGTTGATACTGGTCAGCGCCTGCGCCTGCTCGGCGGCCGCAGCCTGGGTGAAGTGCACCACGTAGACCGGCGCCGCCTTGATGGCCAGCAGTTCTTCCAGCGTCTCATGCAGTGGTGTCGTCACGTACCGGAAGTGCAGCGGAACCGGTCGCTGCACGGAGTGGACCACCGCGGTAGGGCGCCCGGTGCGCCGGGTCAAGTCCGGCTGAAAGCGGCTGACATCGCCCAGTGTCGCCGACATCAGCAGGAATTGAGCCTGCGGGAGCTCGAGCAGCGGGACCTGCCACGCCCAGCCGCGGTCTGGGTCGGCGTAGTAGTGGAACTCATCCATCACGACCAGGCCCACATCGGTATCCGGTCCGCTGCGCAGGGCCATGTTGGCCAGGACTTCAGCGGTGCAGCAGATGATGGGGGCCTCGGCGTTGACGCTGGAGTCACCGGTTAGCATGCCAACCTGATCAGCACCGAAAACGTCGCACGCGGCAAAGAACTTCTCCGACACCAGTGCCTTGATCGGCGCGGTGTAGACGCTGCGTTTGCCCTGCGCCAGTGCGGTCGCGTGCGCGCCGGTCGCCACCAGACTCTTACCCGATCCGGTCGGAGTGGCCAGGATCACGTTGGAGCCCGACACGATCTCCATGAGCGCCTCCTCCTGGGCCGGATACAGCACCAGGCCCTGGTCTGAGACCCAGGCCACAAAGGTGTCGAAGAGCTCGTCGGGCCCGGTAGCGCCGGGTAGCGTCGCGGTGAGCGTCATGGTGACCACGATCGTGCCCCCGGCCCTTCATCCGAGGCGAAGCGGGGCCGACCAGGGCGACGCGGGGCCAGCTCGGTTGACGTGCCGACCCGGCTCCGGGGGGATAATCTGGTTTCCGGTCGGGGATGCCGCGTGCCGCGCGCAAGCACGGTGCAAAGGGGGTGACCGCATATCGAGATGGGTGAGCTGATCGCCGGTCATTACCGGGTGCTCGATCGAATTGGCGTTGGGGGCATGGGCGTCGTCTGGCGGGCCATGGACCTTCGGCTGCAGCGGCTCGTTGCGGTGAAACAGCTGCTGGTGCAACCGAACCTGAGCCCTCGGGCGAGCGACGAAGCCCGGGCCCGGGCGCTGCGCGAGGCGCGCATCGCCGCGCGCCTGCATCACCCGAACGCCATCGTGGTCTATGACGTCGCCGAGCACGAGGGTGAGCCCTGCCTGGTGATGGAGTACCTGCCTTCGCGCAGCCTGGCGGCCGTCCTGGCTGAGCGTGGCTGCCTTCCGGTGCCGGAAGTCGCCTCGATCGGCAGGCAGATCGCCTCGGCGCTGGCCGCCGCGCACACCGCTCAGATCGTGCACCGCGACGTCAAACCCGGGAATATCTTGATCACCGACGACGGCACCGCGAAGATCACTGACTTCGGCGTCTCGCGCGCCGCGGGTGACGTCACGGTGACCCAGACCGGGATGATGGCCGGTACCCCGGCCTACCTTGCACCGGAGGTTGCTCGCGGGCAGGTCCCGACACCGGCGTCGGATGTCTTCTCCCTCGGCGCCACGCTTTACGCCTCGGTGGAGGGGTGCGGTCCGTTCGGCGACACCGACAACCCGCTCGCGCTGCTGCACGCGGTGGCCGGCGGCCACGTGCGACCCCCCTGGCAGGCAGGTGCGTTATCAGCTGTGCTGATGAGGCTGCTGGCGACGGAGCCGACGCAGCGTCCCGACATGTACCGCGCGAGCCAGGAACTCGCCGCAGTAAGGACGGCCCGCCAGGGTCCCACGTCAGGCGCCGCGCATCGGCCGACTCGAGTGACCAGAACTGAGCCCGTGGACCCGACGCCCACCGTCGCGTCCGCTCCACTGCTCGATTACCCACCGCAGGCGGCAACCTCGCCACCTGGTTGGTCCGCCGCCCGCTCCCCGACCAGCCGCAGGCAGCGGCGGCTCAGGGCCGGCTTGCTCACCGGAGCGGTTCTCGCGGTGCTCGTGTTCACCGGAGTCGAGGCGCTGCTGTCCGGAGGCTCGGCCGGGCAACAGGGCGCCCACGCCGCCGGGCAGGCGGCTGCGCCGGCGGCAACGCCGACCCCCGTGCTACCGCCGGCGCCGCAGGTGCAGCGGGTGGACCACGCCCAGCCGATCGGATGGAGCGACGCCGGCCAACTCGTGATCAACTACTACAACGGGATGAACGACGTGTCGACGGCCTGGCAGCTGCTGTCACCGGCTGCGCAGGCTACCTTCGCCAGCGAGGCGGATTTCCGGTCGTACTGGAGCCGGTACTCCTCGGTCAGCGCCCGCAACGCCTTCGGGGTCACTGATAACACCGACGGTTCGGTGCAAGTGCCCGTCGAGGTCACCTACAACAACGGCGACAACGCCCAAGTCGTGAAGCGAGCGCTGCGCGTCACCCGGCTCAATGGACAGCTGCTCATCGATTCGGATCCGCGGTGATGCCGTCATCGGTTACGATCGGCCGCCGGCAGACATAGGTCATCGCTGGCGGCAGGTGCCGCCAGAGCGTGCGGGTGGGCAGCACTTCGCCGAACGTTCGGTCCAGCTCGCTGCGAAACCGGCGCGCAGCGGCTGTCCAGTATCCCACGCTGTAGGCGGCAGCGGTGAACACCCCGTCGGGCTGCAACGCAGCGGCAAAGATCGTCAAAAACTCGCGCTGTTGCCGTGGCCCGAACAGGCTCCACGGCAGCACCGAGACGATCACATCGGCGCGGTCCACGCCGTGGTCGGCGAGGATGGCCGGAAGGGTGGCGGCATCCGCGGTGACTACCCGGACCCCGAGCTGACGGGACCGCAACCGGTCGGCGAGCGCGGGATCCTTCTCGACCGCGATCACCACCGCGTCCTGGTCTGCCTCCCGGACGATCGCCGTGGTGACCGCCCCACCACCCGCACCGACCTCCACGACGACCGCGGGACGCCCAGTCCCGCCGGTTCCAGCCACCACCGCGGCCAGCCGCTGGGCCAGCTCAGGACCGGAGGGCAGCAGGGTGCCGACATCGCGAGGAGAGCGCGCTGCCGCCGCGAGAAATGTGCCCCAGCCGCCCCCGAGCGCGCGTTGCACGGGGTCTTGCCGATGCGAGGCAGAATGCGAGGCCATAGAGCACAGTGCACACCACCCGGTGCGGCGCCGCATTACCAACGTAACAAGTGTCTGGTTGCGAGTCCCCGACGACTACTCCGAGGACCGCGGACCACTACCGCAAACGACCGCAGGAGGACATTCGATGGCTCCGCTGGGCGATGACCGCTATCTCGACGCGCTGGCTGCGCAGTCCGCTTTGTTCGGTGAGGCATTGGCCGGCGCCGATCTACAGCAGCGGGTTGGAACCTGCCCGGACTGGACGTTGTACCAGCTCACCGAGCACCTCGGGCAGGCCCACCGGTGGGCCACCGCGGTCGTCACTCGAGGGGCCACCACCCCGCCCGACCGCAGCGAGCTGACCGCGACCGCGGCACCCGCGGACGCCGACAAGCTTGGCGCCTGGTTGCGCGATGGTGCTGGCGAGCTGGTGGACGCGATCCGGGCGGCTGACCCGCGGACGCCCGTGTGGAGCTGGGCCGATGACCACAGCGTTGGTTTCTGGGCCCGCCGGATGGCGCATGAGACCGCGGTGCACCGTGCCGACGCCGAGCTCGCGCTGGGTCGCGAGTTCACGCTGGAGGCGGATCTCGCCGCCGATGCGATCTCGGAATGGCTCGGTGTGCTCAGCTTGCCGCAAACCTTGGAATACCGCCCGGAGCTCGCCGAGTTGCGCGGACAGGGCGAGATCCTGCACCTGCATTCCACTGATCCCGGGCTGGGCGAGGCAGGGGAGTGGATCGTGCGCCGGACGCCGTCGGGTCCGGTCTGGGAACACGGCCACACCAAAGGCGATGTCGCGGTGCGGGGTCCCGTGGTCTCCCTGCTGCTCGTGCTGATGCGCCGCGTCCCACCCAGCGAGGCTCCCATTGAGGTGCTCGGCGACGCCAGCGTTCTGGAGCACTGGCTAGCGCGCACCCAGTTCTGATTCCGCTAGTCCTTGCGGTTGAGCTCAAGGTATGCCGTGGCGGGTGCGGGTCCCGCTTCCGGACGAAGCCCGGCGGACGCAGGACTGTCCCCGGTGGTGTATGTAAAAGTAGCTATCATGCAGCGCCAGCCCAGCGCCA
>JAODNG010000602.1 GCA_025465385.1 Pseudonocardiales bacterium | reverse complement strand
CGCACGCCACCCGCCTCCCGGATGACATCGTCGATCACCCTGCCGAGCACGGGATCGCCGCCGCGCAGGTGTTCCTCGGCGACCGCCCGCCCGCTTAGCCGGGTCGCCCGTTTCGTCCTGGCACCGTCCGCCGTCATCACACCGATGGTACGAACGGCGGCAACCCGCTGCTACCCAGCGGCTTCACACCGGTGTCGGCCGCATGACCCGCTGGCTCTCCCGCAGCAGCAGGTCGAGCAGTGGGCTCGCGCTGTGTCTCGGCCAGATCAGCGCCAACTGGAGCGGGTCGGCGTCGGTCAGGGGCAGCCAGACCAGGTGCGGATACGGGAAGTACGCGGCGGTCGACGCTGGCGCGATCCAGCAGCCGTGACCGGCGGCGACGAAGTGCAGGCACTCCTCGGGGGTGCGACCCTGCGGGCCGAACACGGCGCGGGTGCCGTCCGGCCGGGGGTCGATGAACCAGAACCGGACCACGGCCTCCGGCATGTCGTCGCGCGGGCCGACGATCGGCTCGCCGGCCAGGTCGGCGATGGTCAGCGACGCGCGGGTGGCCAGCGGATGCCCTGGTGGGAGCGCGACCCAGCGTGGCTCGTCGATCAGCGGATGAATGACGAACCGGGGGTCGCTGCCGATCGGCAGCCACAGGAACGCGGCGTCGGCCTTGCCGTCGACCAGCGCCCGGATCTCGTCCGGCAGCGTGTGCATCGCGACCGGCTCGACTTGGACGTCCGACGCGGTGCGGCACAGCGCGGCCTCGACCTCGGGCATGAAGTGCGCTGTGCTCTGCGCCTTGAACGCGATGCGCAACCGCCCGGACCGGCCCGAGCCGATCCGCCGCGCCTCGTCGACCATGGCGGTCGTCGCGGTGAGCAGGCTGCGGCCCTGTTTCACGACCGCCTGACCGGCCACGGTGAGCTCGACACCGGAGGGCAGCCTGCGGACCAGCGGCGTGCCCACGATTCGCTCCAGTTGCCGGATCTGCCCGCTGACCGCCTGCTGGGTCATCGTGAGCCGGACGGCGGCGCGGGTCATGCTGCCCTCCTCGGCGACCGCCGTGAGCGCCTCCAGCAGCCGCAGGTTCAGGTCCACGCGGCCGATTCTGCCACAACGGCTGCTTGTGGCAGACCCAACGATTCACTGTTTCCATTGTGGAGATTGCCGCCGGACAATGAATCGTAACGCGGGGCAGGAGAAGATATGGGACTTGAAGGAAAAGTCGTGCTCGTCACGGGGTCGTCGAAAGGCCTCGGGCGGGCCATTATCCTACAATTGGCAGCGCAGGGCGCGGACGTCGTCATCAACTACTCGCGGGACGGTGCCGCGGCGGACGATGTGCGGAAGGCCGCCGAAGCGCACGGCGTTCGGGCGCTCACCGTCCAGGCCGACGTCTCCAGGGTCGAGGGTATCCAGGGCCTGTACGACGCCGCGGTCACCGAATTCGGCCGGGTGGACGTCGTGGTGGCCAACGCCGGCATGGAGAAGGTGAACGTCCCAGTGTCCGACGTCACAGAGGAGGACTTCGACCTGCTGTTCCGGGTCAACACAAAGGGACCGTTCTTCGTGCTGCGCGAAGCGGCGCGGTGGATCGCCGACAACGGCCGGATCATCACGATCTCGTCCAACACGACGACCGTCCCCCAGGTAGGCGTCGGCCTGTACGGCACAAGCAAGGTCGCCACCGGTTACCTCGTCAGGGTGATGGCACTGGAACTCGGTTCCCGTGGCATTACGGTGAACACCGTGGTGCCCGGCCCGATCGACGGCGCGGGAATCTTCACCGATCCAGCCAACGACGAGTACAAGCAGAGTCTGATCGCGACGGTGCCCATCGGTCGGTTGGGCACGCCACAGGACGTGGCCGCGGTGACGGCGTTTCTCGCCAGTGACGACGCATCGCTCATCACCGGCCAGCAGATCGTCGTCGACGGCGGAATGCACTGAAGGGAAACAGCGGGAACATGACAGCGACAATGCGCGCGGTACAGGTGCAGCAGGCCGGCGGCCCGTTCGTGGTGGCCGACGTCCCGGTGCCCGAGCCGAAGCCCGGTCAGGTCCGGGTGCGGGTGCACGCCTGCGGGATGTGCGGGGGCGACGCGATCCCGCGCTTCGGATTGTTCGGGACGCAGTTGCCGCGCGTGCCAGGGCACGAGATCGCAGGCGTCGTCGACGCGGTCGGTGACAGTGTGCAGGTATGGCAGGTGGGCGACAGGGTCGGCGTCGGCTGGTCCGGCGGCAGTGACTTCACCTGCGAGTTCTGCCGGCGCGGCGACTTCACCAACTGTGTCGACCGGACCGTCGTCGGCTCGTCGTACGACGGCGGGTACGCCGAGTACATGGTGGCACCGCAGGACGCGGTCGCCCCCATCCCGGATGCCCTGTCGTTCGAGGAGGCGGCGCCGCTGATGTGCGGTGGCATCACCGCGTTCAACGCGCTGCGGCACTCGCAAGCCGGACCGGGCGACACGGTCGCCGTCCAGGGCGTCGGCGGTGTCGGGCACCTGGCCATCCAGTTCGCCAGCCGGATGGGCTTCCGCACGGTCGCGATCAACCGCGGCCGGGCGAAGGAGGAACTGGCCAGGCAACTCGGCGCGGACGAGTACGTCGACAGCACCGAGCAACCCGGCGGCGAGGCGGTGCGTGCCCTGGGCGGCGCCTCGGTCATCCTCTGCACCGTCGACCACGCCGACCTCCAGTCCGAACTGGTCAACGGTCTCCGGCCGAACGGCAGGCTGATCGTCCTGGAGGGCCAGCAGCCGATCCAGGTGACCGGTCACGTGCTGGCGACCGATAGGCTCTCCGTGTCCGGCTGGTACAGCGGTGTCGCCCAGGACAGCGAGGACACGATGAACTTCGCGGTCCTGCGGGGTGTGCGCCCGATCATCGAGACCCACCCGCTGGAGGATGCCGAGCAGGCGTTCCAGAACATGAGCAAGGCCAACCTCCGCAACGTCCTGCTCCTGCACATGAACTAGGCCGCGTTTCACAAGCCCGCTTTCCGGCTGCGCGGCGAGGGCTTATGAAACACGGCCTAGCGCTAGCAGGAACACACGCAGGAACGACCGACCAGGCGTTGCCGGTCATCCCGTCCTGGCACACGGCCAACAGCATCGTCATCCACCCCTTCTCGGGGCTCGTGTTGGGAGCTGGGGGGGTGCCAAAAGTCGGGCACCTATGTGAGCAGCGGCTTCACGCGGCCCGTTCGTACTCGTTGATCAAGCCGCCTAGAACCGGTCGACATCTAATTCGTTCAAAGCTGAGGTCCGCTACGGGGTAGGCCGGTTGCGGAGGGCGAAGTTCGCAGGAGCGGTGGGGTCGTCGACCGTTGTAGTGGCGAACGTAGTCGGCGAGCACTACACGCAGGTGCCGCTCGCTGAAGATCAACATTCGGTCGGTGAGTTCGGCTCGCAGGGTGCGGACGAATCTTTCGGCCAAGCAGTTCGCCCGTGGGCAACGAGGGGGAATCTTGACCACCTGGATGCCCACATCGGCGAGCACAGCGTCGAATGATGCTGTGAACCCTCCGGCTCGATCTCGGACGAGGAACTGGAACTGGGTGACGCGATCGCCTAGATCCATCATCAGGTTGCGGACCTGCTGCGTGGTCCATTGGCCGTCTGGGTTCGTGGTCGCGCCGAGCAGGTGCACAGACCTGCTGGGTACCTCCAGGACGAAGAACACATAGATCCGCTGAAGTGTCACCGCGCAATCCACGTGGAAGAAGTCACACGCCAACATCGTCGACGCCTGGGCGCATAGGAACTGCCGCCAGGTCGTGTCGGTGTCCCGGACCGGCGCCGGAGGTATCCGCAACCGCCGCAGAACGCGGCGGATCGTCGACGCCCCCACGCGGTGACCAAGCTTGAGTAACTCGCCCTGGATTCGCTGGTACCCCCAGCTGTGATTCTCTCGGGCCATGCGTTCGATCAGCACGGCCACGGTGTCGTCGATCGGTGGACGCCCGATGCGGTGGGGATACGTCCATTTCTGGGCTACCAGGCGCCGATGCCAGCGCAGGATCGTGCCCGGGGTGACCAAGCGATGCCCCCGCAGCATCTGCGGCAGCCTCCGGACGACCGCGGCGAACACCGCTCGATCCGCCCAGTCCAGGCGCGGTGTCGGGGTGGTCCTGCGCAACACGGCGACTTCGTGGCGCAACACCAGTAGTTCGACGTCCTTAGACGCCGACGAACGCCCGAGCAACAACAGCAGGTTCAGCACCCGGAGCAAGATCAGGTAGAGCAGACGCAACGACACAACTCACGATCATGCCCCGACGGCCAAGCCCACCGATCATCCAGGTCAGAGGCAACAGGCCGACTTCTGGAACCCCACAGGGCCCTGTGGGGTTCCAGAAGTCGGTCACCGCCGCTGAGCAGGGGCTTCACGCCGCTCGCTCGTACTCGTTGATCAAGCCATCAAGAACTGGAC
>JAODNG010000062.1 GCA_025465385.1 Pseudonocardiales bacterium | reverse complement strand
GCCCGGCACCACCTGCTGCGCCAGACCCTGCAGGTGCGGGCCGCGTACCTCGAGCCGCTGCACCACCTCCAAGTCTCGCTGCTGACCCGGCGTCGCCAGGTTGACGAGCCGGACCCGGATCTGCGTCGCGCCCTGCTGCTGACCGTGACCGGGATCGCTGCCGGGATGCGCAACACGGGCTAAGCCGTAACCAGCAGACAACGGCGCGGAAATGAGGCAGGCGCACCGTAGGAGCGTGGATGCCTGATCGAGGTTGACGCACCGCCTGTAGCGCTCGTCTGTGAAGTCGCGGACTAGAGGAGATCTCATGCACACCACGTCGCGGTTCTTGCAGGGCATCTACTCCTTCGAAGGGCAGGGCCTGTGCAAGCCTGTCCCGATTGATCCTGCCCTGACCTACACCGTTCCCCCGGGCGTGACCGGCCAGGCCCTGTACTTCCGCGGTGGAAACAGCACTGAGGAGATGATCACGATTGTGCTCGTGCGGGACGGCCAACCGATGCGCTACTTCCCGATCGGCGCCCGCGCCGGCACTCACGTGCCGTTGCGGGTGGTGGAGGACCTGATCAGCCATACCCAGATCGAGTTGCACGTCGCCGCGCCCGAGGGGTGCGCGGGGAGAGTTGTCGTCGATCTCGGTCTGCTGGAGGTGTGAACGCCGTGCAAGAACTGGTTGTGGTGGGCAACGGCATGGCGGGGGCCCGCGCCGTCGAGGAGATCCTGACCCGGGGCGGGGGTGAAACATTCCGCATCACGATGTTCGGTGACGAGCCGCACGGCAACTACAACCGCATTCTATTGTCGGAGTTGCTGGCCCGCGGCGCTGACCCGGATGGACAGTTGCTGGAGGAGGACCTTTTCCTCAATCCCTGGGAGTGGTACCGGGAGAACGGGATCACGCTGCACGCTGGAGTGCGGGTGGTGCGCGTCGATCGGTTCGCCCACCGGGTCTACGCCGATGACGGTTCGATTGTCCGGTACGACAAGCTCGTGCTCGCCACCGGCAGCCGCTCCTTTTTCCCGCCGACCGAGGGGCTGTGGGCGGATAACAAGACCCTGACGCCGGGAGTGTTCGGATTTCGCACGCTGCACGACACCATGGCGATGATGCGCTATGCGCGCGGAAAGCAGCGCGCCGCGGTGATCGGCGGTGGACTGCTCGGCCTGGAAGCAGCCCGCGGCCTGCAGGCGCACGGTTTGGCAGCGCATGTGGTGCACGCCGCGGAGGGGCTGATGAACCAGCAGCTCGACGCCCAAGCGGGCCGGGTGCTGCGGCGCTCACTGGAACGGCTGGGCATCACCGTGCACACCGGCACCCGCACTACCGCCATCCGGCGCACCACCGACGGTGCCGTGAGCGGCGTCACCTTCACCGATGGCACCACTCTCGACGTCGACATGGTGGTGGTCACGGCTGGCATCCGCCCGAACATCGGGCTGGCCATGGTCTCGGGCCTCGAGACGCAGCGCGGCATCGTGGTCGATGACCAGCTGCGGTCGGTCGACGATGACGACATCTACGCCGTCGGTGAGTGCGTGCAGCATCGCGGCGAGGTGTACGGGTTGGTCGCGCCACTGTGGGAGCAGGCGACCGTGCTGGCCGACCACATCACCGGCGCCGATCCGCAGGCCGCCTATCACGGTTCGCGGCTAGCGACGAAGCTCAAGGTCGCGGGCGTGGACGTGGCGGCCATGGGTCTGAAAGAGCCGGAGCGACCCGACGACGAGTTCGTCCAGTTCAGCGAGCCCGGTCGCGGGATCTATCAAACGGTGATCATTCGAGACGGCATGCTGGTGGGTGCCACGCTGCTCGGCGACATCAGCAAGGTCGCTTCGCTGACCCAGGCCTTCGACCGGCGGGTGCCCCTGCCCGAGGAGCGGATCAGACTGCTGTTCGACCTCGGCGCACCGACGGCGGAGGTCGGCGCGGCGGAATTGGCTGACGAGGCCCAAGTCTGTAACTGCAATGGGGTGAGCAAGGGTCAGCTGGTGGCCTGTGTGCGGGACGGGCAACGCACCGTTGGCGGTGTGATGGGAGCCACCCGGGCGGGCAAGGGATGCGGATCGTGCAAGGGACTGGTCGCCGACATTGTCGAGGCCGCACTGGGCGGCGATCTGGAGACCGATCCGGCCGAGGCCTACTACGTACCGTGTATCCCGATGGACAAGCCAACCCTCATGACGGAGATCCGGCAACGCGGGCTGCGCTCGTCATCGGCGGTGTTCGCCGAGCTCGCTCAGGACGGCGCCGAGCACGCGGGCTCGAAGATGGCGCTGAGCTCGTTGCTGAGGACGATGTGGGGCGAGCAGTACATCGACGAGCGGGACGGCCGGTTCATCAACGACCGGGTGCACGCCAATATCCAACGGGACGGGACATTCTCCGTCGTGCCGCAGATCGCCGGCGGCGTCACCACCCCGGCGCAGCTGCGGCGCATCGCCGAGGTCGCGGAGCGTTACAACATCCCGTTGCTCAAGCTCACCGGCGGGCAGCGTATCGACCTCCTCGGAGTGCGCAAGGAAGACCTTCCCAGGGTGTGGGCCGATCTGGACATGCCCTCGGGTCACGCCTATGGCAAGAGCTTCCGGACCGTCAAGACCTGTGTGGGCAGCGACTTCTGCCGCTTCGGCCTCGGGGACTCCACCCAGCTGGGCATCGACATCGAGCAGCGCTACAAGGGTCTGGAGAGCCCGGCGAAGATGAAACTTGCCGTCTCGGGCTGCCCTCGCAACTGCGCGGAGTCCTACGTCAAGGACGTGGGCATCGTCGCGGTCGAGGGCGGTCGGTGGGAGATATACGTCGGCGGCGCCGCCGGGGCCACCGTCCGCAAGGGCGATCTGCTGGCCACGGTGGACAGCCGCGATGAGGCAGTCACGCTCACCGGGCGGTTCATGCAGTACTACCGGGAAAACGCCAAGTGGCTGGAACGTAGCTATGACTTCGTGCCCCGCATCGGGCTGACCGAGCTGCGGGCGATCGTCGTCGAGGACCGCGACGGGATCGCGGGCCGGCTTGATGAGGCCATGCAGGACTCGGTGGACGCCTACTACGACCCTTGGCAGGAACACCGGCATCCGGCGACTCCAGGCCAGTTCCGTGACGCGTTGCCGCTGGTCCAGTTGCCGAAAGTGCCGATCAGGTGAGCGGGCTCAGATCGTGGCGGCTCGGCCCGATGGATCAGATCCCGGTCGGTGAAGGACGCGCCTTCGCGGTCGGTGACGAGCAGGTGGCCGTATTCCGGCCGCGCGGCGGCGGGCTGCACGCGCTCCAGGCGGTTTGCCCGCACCGCGGCGGTCCGCTCGCCGACGGTCTCATCGACGCAGCGCAGGTAGTGTGCCCGCTGCATAACCACGCCTTCCGGCTGAGCGACGGGCGATGCACCACTGGCGAACGGTCGGTCCAGGCATACCAGGTGGCCGTGGAAGACGGCGAGGTCGTGTTGCGACTGACGAGATAGCTAGCTCCAGGTAAAGCAGCGGTAACAACAAGCGCCTAGCGTCACCACTATGGCCGACTTGGTATCGCGGATCGGAGTCGAGGAGGAGTTTCATCTCGTCGACCTACAGACCCGGAGAGCGTCGCCGGCGATCGATGCCATGCTCGACCAATTGGATGGCGACTCGTTTGCACCTGAGCTGCAGCGCTCCCTGGTCGAGGCCAACACATTGCCCTGCGAGAGCCTCGACGAGCTGCGCGGTGAGCTCTGCCGGCTACGCCGCCGGTTGAACGAGGTTGCTGAGCCCCTCGGGCTCGGCGTGGTGTCAGCCGGCACGGTTCCGCTGGTGGACCTGCTGGGCACTGACATCTCGGCCGGCGCCCGGTACGAACGAATGCAGCACGACTACCAGCTGCTGGTCCGCGAGCAGCACATCTGTGGAGCTCAGGTGCACGTCGACGTGCCTGATCGAGACGTCGCGGTCGCCGTCGTGCAGCACGTGGCGCTGCATCTACCGACCTTCCTCGCATTGTCGTCCAGCTCGCCGTACTGGCGCGGGACCGACAGCGGTTACGCCAGCTACCGCTGCATGGTCTGGCAGCGCTGGCCGACCGCCGGGCCACCTGGGCCGATGCGTACCGCCGCCGAGTACGAGGCCATGGTGGCCGATCTGGTCGCCTCCGGAACGATCAGTGACCCCGGCATGGTCTATTTCGACATCCGCCCGTCGGCGCACCTTCCCACCGTCGAACTGCGAATTTGCGATGCCTGCCCGGCGGTGGACGACGTCGTGCTCATCGCCGGGCTGTTCCGGGCACTGGTGGCGCGGGCCCGCCGCTGGGTCGAAGAGGGCAGGCCCTTCCCCCAGACGCGCCACGAGCTGCTGCGGGCGGCGACCTGGCGGGCGGCCCGGTCCGGGCTGGAAGGTGACCTCGTCGACCTGGCCAACCCGGCCGGACCAGCCCTGGTGCCCCCGTCGGTGCTGGTTGAAAGGCTGGTCGGCGAGTTGCGGCCGGAGCTGGATGAATCCGGCGACTGGAAACAGGTCTTTGAGCTGTCCCAGCGAGCGCTTGCGGTGGGTAGCTCCGCTGCCCGCCAGCGCCGAATGTTCGGTCAGCGCGGCGAGCTCACCGACGTGGTCGACGGCCTGCTCGCGCTGACCCGCGGTGACTCGCTGCGCCAGGACCCACCGACCGCGGTGCCGGCGGCCCCGGCCCTACTCGACGGCTACCGCTGCGCCGGCTACGACGAAGCGGTGGGTGCCGACGGCGCAGTCCTGCCGCACTACGGCTGGATGTTCCGGATGCTTGACCGGTTGGGAGCCCGCGGCATGACGGCGGCGGTATCCGCGCTGCGGACCGAGCAGCGGGCGCGGGGGGTGACCTTCCAGGTGGCCGACGACGAGCCGGACCGGCTGTTCCCCCTCGATCTGGTGCCACGCATCATCACAGCCGAGGATTGGGCGACGCTCACGCCAGGGCTGATCCAGCGGGTCCGCGCGCTGGAGGCCTTCCTACACGACATGTACGGCCCGCAGGAGGCCATCCGGGACGGTGTCCTGCCCGCCTCGGTGGTCAACGGCTCCCCCGGCTGGAGCCGCTTCGGAACGCTGCCCGGCCGGCTCACGGTGCGAGCCGCGGTCAGCGGGATCGACCTGGTGCGAGACAGCGCGCGGGGTTGGGTCGTGCTCGAGGACAATTTGCGGGTGCCCTCCGGCATCGGCTACGCGATGATCGGCCGGCGCCTGGTGCGCAGTGTGTTGCCCGATCTGGAGCCACCCGCCGGCGTGGTACCGCTGGAAGGTGTCCCCGATCTGCTGCGCAAGACGCTGCAGGCCGCCAATACAGCTGGGGACTGCATCGCCCTGCTCAGCGCTGGCCCGATCGACGCCGCCTTCTATGAGCATCGGCTGCTGGCTGAGCAGATGGATGTGCCGTTAGTCACTCCCAGCGATCTCACGGTCACCGACAGCGGGGTGTACGCGCACGGTAGGCGTATCGGCGTGCTGTACCGGCGGCTCGACGAGCAGACCCTGCACGACGCTACCGGGGCGGACGGCCGCCCCGTTGGGCCGGCGATCTGTGCGGCGGTGGCCGACGGGCGGGTGAGCCTGCTCAACGCGCTGGGCAACGGGGTCGCCGATGACAAACGCGTCTACGCCTACGTGCCCGACATGATCAATTATTATCTGGACGAGCAGGTGCTGCTCGACAACGTGCCCACTTATCCATGCGCCGAGCCGCATCACCTCGCGGAGGTGCTCGACCGGCTCCACGAGCTGGTCCTCAAGCCGGTGAACGGCTACGGTGGCCACGGCGTGGTGATCGGGCCGGCTGCCGACCGCGCTGAGCTGGCCGAGCTCGCCAACACCGTCGCGGCACACCCTGAGCAGTGGGTCGCCCAGGAGCTGGTGTCGCTGTCCACCCACCCCACCTTCGCTGGCACCAGGCTCGAGCCGCGGGCGGTCGACCTGCGCGCGTTCGTCCTGCTCGGCGACCGCGCCGAGGTGGCGCCAGCCGCGCTGACCCGGGTAGCGTCGTGCGGCAGCATGATCGTTAACTCCTCGCGCGGCGGGGGCGCGAAGGACACCTGGATCCTGCGTTGAGAGGAGCTTGGTGATGTGCGGTATCGCAGGCGAGATCAGGTTCGATCAGGCGCCCGCCGACATCGACGCGGTCACCACTATGACCGCCGCGCTGCACCGTCGGGGCCCTAACGGCTGGGGTATCCACGGCGGCGGCCATGCCGCGCTCGGCCACCGCCGGTTGAAAATCATCGATCTGTCGGAGCGAGCCGCGCAGCCTATGGTCGACCCCGAGCTCGGCCTGACTGCCGTGTTCAACGGCTGCATCTACAACTACCGCGAGCTGCGCTGCGAGCTGGAGGCCGCCGGCTACCGGTTCTTCTCCGACTCCGACACTGAGGTGCTGCTCAAGGCCTACCATCGGTGGGGCACTAGCTGCGTTGACCACTTCCTGGGCATGTTCGCCTTCGCCGTTCTCGAACGCGACAGCGGGCGGCTGGTGCTCGGCCGGGACCGGCTCGGGATCAAGCCCCTGTATATCTCGCAAACCGGTAGCCGGCTGCGGTTCGCCTCCTCGCTACCGGCGCTGCTCGCCGCCGGTGAGATAGATACCGCGATCGACCCGGTGGGCCTGCATCACTACCTGAGTTTCCACTCCGTCGTGCCGGCTCCGCGCACGATTCTGGCCGGGGTGCAAAAGCTGCCACCGGCCACGGTGTGCACCGTGCATCCGGATGGCCGTCGCGAGGACCGGGAGTACTGGCAGCCGACCTTCTCGCGAGGCGATCCCGATCTGGATACGGCGGAGTGGCCGGGCGCAGTGCTGGATGCGCTACGGCTCGCGGTTCAGCGGCGCATGGTCGCCGACGTCCCGGTAGGCATCTTGCTCTCCGGCGGCATCGACTCCAGCCTGGTCGTAGCGCTGCTGGCCGAGAGCGGGCGGCAAGAGCTGCGCACGTTCAGCGTCGGGTTTGAGGCCGCCGCCGGCGAGTCCGGGGACGAGTTCGTCTACTCCGACCACGTCGCGTCACACTTCGGCACCGATCACCAGAAGATCATGGTCAAGTCTGAGCGGCTGCTCCCGGCAGTGGACGCGGCCATCGACGCGATGAGCGAACCGATGGTCAGCCATGACTGTGTCGCCTTCTACCTGCTTTCCGAGGAGGTCTCTCGCACGGTGACCGTGGTGCAGTCGGGGCAGGGTGCGGATGAGGTGTTCGCCGGCTACGACTGGTACCCGCCGCTTGCCGGCGTGCAGCGGGACCGGGCCGCGGCGGCCTACGCGGAGGTGTTCGTCGACCGCCCGCACGCCGAGCTGAGCCACCTACTCGAGCCCGAGTGGATGCCCGACTCCGACTACAGCCGGGCATTCATCGATGCCCACTTCAGTGCGCCCGGCGCCGAGACCGCGCTCGATGCGGCGTTGCGCCTGGACACTACGGTCATGTTGGTCGACGACCCGGTCAAGAGGGTGGACAACATGACGATGGCGTGGGGGCTGGAGGCACGGGTACCGTTCCTGGACCACGAGTTGGTCGAGCTTGCCGGCGCCTGCCCACCCGAGCTGAAGCTCGCCGCGGGCGGCAAGGGAGTGCTCAAGGCGGCCAGTCGCGGCCTGGTCCCGGATAAGATCATCGACCGGCCCAAGGGTTACTTCCCGGTCCCGGCGATCCGGCACCTGTCCGGTTCTTTCCTCGACCGGGTGCGTGACGCGGTCACCGATCCGGTGGCCAAGGACCGCGGACTCTTCCGCCCGGACTGGTTGCAGCGCATGCTTACTGATCCGAACACCGAGCGCACCACGCTGGGATCCAACGCCTTGTGGCAGGTCGCCCTGTTGGAGATGTGGCTGCAGAAAAGGGGGATCTAGCGAGGTGAACCCGGCGAGCTCCGAAGAGGTCAGCGGCTTCGCGCGGCATCGGCGTGCCCGGTTCGCCGCCGAGTTACCCGGCCTCGACTGGCTTGCCGCCGAGACGTGCACCTCGCCAGCACTGTCCCCGGACGCCAACACGCTCGCCGTGGTCTCCGACCGCGACGGCACACCCGCGGTCTGGCTGATCCCGCTGGGCCAGCCCGGACCGCCGGTGCGGTTGGACACCGGCGAGGACTACGTGCGGATGGTCATTTGGTCACCTGACGGTGAGTGGCTTTGCCTGACGACGGCGCCTGGCGGTGGGGAACGCATTGTGGTCCGCGCGCTGCGCCCAGATGGCTCCGAGCTCCAGATCGTCGCCGGAAATCCCGATGGGGTCGCGTCGATCAGTTGTTGGCAGCCCGGCGGGCACATCGTGGGTCTTGCGCAGAGCAGCGTCGCGGACCCGACCATGCTCGACACCTATGCGGTGGATGTGTGCTCGGGCCGTCGCCGCTACCTGGCGAGCGGTCCCGCGGCGAGGGTATGTGCCTTCAGCCACGACGGGCGCTACGCGGTAGTACGCCTGGGCGCGCGGGGCGCCCGCCGCTTGCTACTGGTCGACACCCGCAGCGGGACTAGAGCTGAGCTGCTCGGCGCCGATGCGACCATCGCCGACGCCCGTTTCGCCCCTGATAGTCGACTGATCTACCTGCATACCGACGCCGACCGCGACTTCGCCGCACTGCTCGCACTGCCGAGGGTCGCCGCCGGCCACCCAGCGGCCGCCACCCTGGTCGCTGGGCGCCACCGCGTCGAGCTCGAAAGGTTCGCGCTCGATCCGACTGGCCGGACGGTCCTCGCGGTGTGGAATGTCGAGGGACGCAGCGAGCTCGAACTGGTCGACCTCGATGGCAACGGGCGTCGCGCGCTGCCGAGACCAGCCGCGGAGGTGGTGACGGGCTGCGCCTTCACTTTCGACGGTGAAGCGCTCGTGCTGGCCGTGGAATCCAGCACAGAGCCGCCGCACGTGCTGCGCCACCCGCTGTCGCCAGCCGAGCCGGTGCGGCTGGCTCCCACGGTGCCAGCGCCATGGCCGTCGGACGCGACGGCGCGGCCGGAGTTGCACACCTGGCGGGCTCGGGACGGCCTCGCTCTCAGCGGCTGGCTCTACCGGCCGCCCGGTGCGCTCGGCGCGGTGCCCACCCTGGTGTGGTTGCACGGCGGCCCGGAGGCCCAGGAGCGTCCCACGTTCAACCCGCTTCACCAGGCGTTGCTGAGCCACGGCGTCGCGGTGTTCACGCCGAACGTCCGTGGCTCGACCGGTTTCGGGCGTCGGTTCGTCGATGCCGACGTCCGCCATCGCCGGTTCGCCGCCGTCGATGACGTCGCCGACGTGGCTGGTTATCTGGTCGACGCCGGGCTCACGGATCCCACCGCGATCGGCTGCGCCGGCCGCTCCTACGGCGGCTACCTGACCGTCGCAGCGATGGTGCGCTATCCCGCCCTGTTCCAGGTCGGCGTCGACGTGTGCGGCATCATCGACTTCGAGACGTTCTTCGCCCACACTGAGCCGTGGATCGCGGCAGCAGCGGTGACCAGATACGGCGATCCGCAGCAAGACGCAGCGCTGTTGCGTGAACTCTCGCCGATTCACCGCATCGGCCAGCTGCGCGCCCCGCTGCTGGTGGTACACGGTGCGCAGGACACCAACGTGCCCGTCACCCAGGCCGAACAACTTGTCGCAACGCTACGGGCCCGCGGCGCGTCACCCGGTTACCTGGTTCTGCCCGACGAAGGGCACGAGATCCTGGGCGCCACCAGCCGTGCGGCCTACCTGGAGGAGGTCGTGGATTGGCTGATCAGCCACCTGCTCGACCTCGACGAGCGCAGCGCATGACATCCGCACAGACCCGCGGCGCAGACTGTTCAAACGGTCGTCACCGCCTCACCCCGGTCGACGACGATTGATGTGACCTGATGCGTGTCACCAGGCCGGGGATTGCGTCACGATCGTCGCGGTGGACGTAGTGACCGCTGTGGTCCGCGATCAAGTCGAAGGCCGCCGGCTGTAACCAACAGTCGCGTTTTCGGGGGCAGGCTGGTGGACTGTGTCACGACATGTGATCACCAGCTGAGTAGCCTTCGGTCTCGGCGACGAGGCGCGTTGCGTAGTGACAGGAGGAGGTGGTGCGATGCGGTTACCAGGAGCCGTCTCACCCCGCGCACGAACGCATATCTGGATGGTTCTTTTCTCTATTACCGTCCTGATCGGGGCCGCTTGTGCCGGTCAAACGACTCCCAGCTCCGGCCGCCCCGTGGAAGGCGGGATCGCCACCTTCGCCGAACCGGCGAACACCACTCCGAACTACATCTTTCCGTTCATGTCGGTAGTCTATTTCAGTGTTACCTCGATTTCGGACTTCCAATACCTCATGTACCGACCCCTGTACTGGTTCGGCGACAACGGCCAGCCTGTACTGAACGACAAACTGAGCCTAGCCGACTACCCAACGTTCTCCGATGACAACCGCACCGTGATCGTCAAGCTGCGGGACTACGCGTGGTCGGACAATACCAAAGTGGCATCCGACGGCATCGTGTTCTGGATCAACATGATGAAGGCGGAGAAGAAGAACTGGGCCGTATACGTCCCGGGCGGGATCCCGGATGACATCGACTCGGTGACTGCGGACTCGCCGAACCAAGTGACCTTCCATCTGAACAAGAGCTACAGCGCGAAATGGTTCGTGTACAATGAGCTTTCCCAGATCACTCCGCTTCCACACGCATGGGATCGCACGGCGGCCGGCGCCAGTGACTGTGAACACCGTGTCGGCGCCTGCACCGCCGTCTACGACTACCTCACCGACCAGGCGAAGAGCATCAACAGTTACGCCACTAATCCGTTGTGGCAGGTAGTGGACGGTCCCTGGCGACTAAAGTCCTTCAACGCCGACGGCAACATCAGTTTCATCCCCAACAAGTCCTACTCCGGACCAAACAAGCCGCATCTCGCCCAGTTCAACGAAGCACCGTTCTCCGACAATGCCGCCGAGTACAACGTGCTGCGCTCCGGCGACAACTCCATTCAAGTCGGTTACCTACCACCGGAGAACGCTCCAGCCAAGCCGGACGACCAAGCCGTGGGACACAACCCGCTGGAGAACAACTACACACTCGACCGGTGGCAAAGCTTGTCGGTCAACTACTTCCCGCTCAACAACCACAACCCGAAGGTCGGCCCAATCTTCCAGCAGCAGTACTTCCGGCAAGCCCTGGCATCCCTCGTCGACCAGAAGTCGATCATCAAGGCGGCCGTGCACGGCTACGGCGCGACGACCAACGGCCCGGTGCCGACGACGCCGAAGAACCCGTACGCCAGTGGCAATACCGAGCCCAATCCGTTCGTCTACAACCCTGATCACGCCAAGAAACTCCTCGCCGATCATGGTTGGAGCACTCCGCGCGACGGTGTGGGTACCTGCGAGCGGCCGGGCACCGGTCCGAACCAGTGCGGCTCAGGGGTGACAGCCGGCACCCCACTGCACTTTCAGATGATGTACGCCACCGGCACCCCGCAGGTCACTCTGGCGATGCAGCAACTGCAATCCTCGGCCACCAAGGTCGGCATCAATATCGATCTGCAGGGGGCACCGTTCAACACCGTGATCGGCACCGCCATTCCTTGTGATGCTGGCAAACCCGACTGCAACTGGGAGATGGGCAACTGGGGTGGCGGCTGGGTGTTCGCTCCGGACTTCTATCCCACCGGCGAACAGATCTTCGGCACCGGTGCCGGATCCAACGTGGGTAGCTTCTCGGACCCGAAGCTCGACCAGGTCATCGAGGCAACCCAGCACAGCGACTCGCCAGAGGCTTTGCAGGCCTATGCCCGGTACGGCTCAGAAACCGTGCCGGCCATCTGGCAACCGAGTTACGATTACGCGGAAACAGAAATCGCGAATAACCTCAAAGGAGTCACGCCACAGAGTCCGTATCTGAATATTACGCCGGAGGATTGGTACTACGTGAGATGACCGGATTCATCACCCGGCGGCTGCTGCAGTCCATCGTCGTCGTGCTGCTCGTGACAGTTATTGTTTTCGTCCTGCTTCACCTGCTACCCGGCGGACCGGCCCGCGCGCAGCTCGGGCCACGCGCCACACCCCCGGCGATCGCGAACTTCAACCATCAGATGGGCTACGATCGCTCAGTGCCGGTCCAGTACTGGCATTGGCTCACCCAGCTTGTCACCGGCAACCTCGGTTTCTCGGTGAAGTTCAATCAGTCGGTGGTGTCACTGATCGGCGAGCGGTTGCCCAAAACCCTGGTCCTCACGGTTCTGTCCACGCTCTTCGCGCTCGTCGTGGCGATCCCGCTCGGCATGGTGCAAGCGGTCAAGCGCAACCACGCCGCAGATTACGCGATCACCTTCTGGGCGTTCGTTTTCTACGCAACGCCACCGTTTTTCCTCGGGGTCGTACTTATTGTGGTGTTCTCGGTCTACCTGCCGATCCTGCCCGCGGAAGCGCCCCAGAGTTCCTCGATAGGGGTAATCCTGTCGCAGCCTGCTGGGCTGATCCTGCCGGTGCTGACTCTGGCCCTGGTGACCATCGCGCAGTTTTCCAGGTATATGCGGTCCTCGGTAATCGAAAACCTCGCCGAGGATTACGTCCGCACCGCCCGCGCCAAAGGTGCGGGCGAACGCAGCGTGTTGATCCGCCACGTGCTGCGCAATTCGCTGATCCCGGTCGCCACCCTGCTCGGGCTGTCGTTGCCGACTATCTTCTCCGGCGCCCTGATCACCGAGGCGGTGTTCAACTTCCCGGGTATGGGCCAGCTGTTCTGGACCGCCGCCCAAACGCAGGACTATCCGATCATGCTCGGCATCACCGTTCTCGTCGGTGTTGCCACCGTGATCGGTTCGCTGCTCGCCGACCTCGCCTACGCCGTCCTCGACCCCCGAGTGAGGTACGCATGACCGCTATTCCTGCCGATGATGCGGCGCTGTCTGACTCACCTAAGACGCGCGGCGTGTTCGCGGGACCGCTGTCCGCTTTTGCGGAGAACAAGCTCGCGGTGGTCGGTCTCGGTATCGTCGTGGCGTTCATTCTGTTCTGTTACGTGGGTCCCCTGGTTTATCACACCGACCAGGTACACATCGACCTGTCGCAGGCCACGCTACCGCCGTCAGGCGCACATCCCTTGGGCACCAACGAGGTCGGCTACGACCAGCTGGGCAGATTGATGGCCGGCGGACAGTCCTCGCTCGAGGTGGGTGTCGCCGCCGCGCTGCTGGCCACCGTCTTCGGCACCCTGTGGGGCGCTATCGCCGGGTACGCAGGTGGCTTCATCGACTCCGCCATGATGCGCATTGTCGATGCGCTGCTCGCGGTGCCTGCGCTGTTCCTGTTGCTATTCCTCGCGTCCATCGCGCGGCCCACCATCGGGCTGCTGATCCTGGTGATCGCGTTTATCTCGTGGCTCGGTCCGGCTCGGTTGGTGCGTGGTCAGGCATTGACGTTGCGGACCAGGGACTACGTGACATCGGTACGGTTGATGGGTGGCGGCCCGTTGCGCGCGATCCTCCGGCACATCGCGCCTAACGCCATCGGAACCGTGGTGGTGAACGCGACCTTCCAGGTGGCAGATGCAATCTTGCTTGTGGCCACTCTGAGCTTCCTCGGCCTCGGCATACCGCCGCCAGCCGCGAACTGGGGGGATATGCTCTCCAACGGCATCAACTACACCTACGACGGCTACTGGTGGTTGATCTATCCGCCAGGCCTGGCCATCGTACTCGTGGTGGTCGCGTTCAACCTCATCGGCGACGCATTGCGTGATTCGTTCGAAGTTCGGTTGCAAAAGAGGTGAGCAGGATGAGTCCTATCGTGACCCTTGACGATGTGCACACGGACATCGCGTTGCGCAACGGCACGGCGCACCCAGTAAGTGGCGTCTCGCTGACCGTCGGCAAAGGCGAGAGTCTCGGCATCGTCGGCGAGTCCGGCTGCGGTAAGACCATGACCGCCCTGTCGATCATTCGCCTGTTGCCCCCTGGTGGACGCGTTATCAGCGGCTCGATCACGCTTGGCGATACCGACCTCGCCACGGTCGACGAAGCCGGTATGCGCAAGCTTCGTGGCAACCGGATCGGCATGATCTTCCAGGATCCGATGACGTCACTGAACCCGTGCATGACCATTGGTGACCAGGTGTCGGAGACAGTTCTGCTGCACCGCGACGTGACCCGGGCACAAGCGCGAGAGCGCGCCGCGGAGGTGCTCGACCTGGTCGGACTGCCGCGTGCCAAGGAACGGTTGGATTCCTATCCCCACCTGCTGTCTGGTGGGATGCGTCAACGCGTGGTGATCGCGATGGCGCTGGCGTGTGAACCGGAACTGCTGATCGCCGACGAACCGACAACGGCACTCGATGCGACCATCCAGAAGCAGATCCTCGAACTCATCGACGAACTGCGCGACCGCCTCGGTATGGCGGTGATCCTGGTGACCCACGACCTCGGCGTCATCGCCGGATACACCGACCGGGTCGCGGTGATGTACGCGGGAAAGATCGTGGAGACCAGCTCGACGCAGGAGCTGTTCGCCAACCCACGGCATCCCTACACTGAGGCACTGTTTCGTGCGCTACCCGAGAATGTGGACGCCGACCGCAGACTTTACGCCATTCCCGGCCTGCCACCTGACCTGTCGGACCCTCCGCTGGGCTGCCGATTCGCCGCTCGGTGCGCCTATGCCACGGAACAATGCCGGGCCCAGGAACCCGCCCTCACCGGCAATGGGCACCCGTTTGCCTGCTTCCATCCCCTCACCACGAAGCAACAGGCCACGCCGAACCCGCACACCCCGCTCGCTGTCGCCGAGGAAACTGCACCACTGCTGGTGGTACGCAACCTGGTACGCACCTTTCCGGTTACCTCCAACGGTGTGCTGCAACGGAAAATTGGTACGGTCAGCGCGGTGGCGGATGTGTCGTTCACCGTCCACACCGGAGAGACCTTCGGCCTCGTCGGCGAATCAGGCTGCGGCAAGAGCACCATCGGTAGGCTGCTCGTGGCCGCGGACACACCGACATCGGGTTCGATCACCTTCGATGGCACCGAGATCAGCGGGAAGTCCCACCGCGCGCTACGCAGGCATCGGCGCGACTTCCAGCTGATGTTTCAGGACCCTTACGCATCGCTGGATCCGCGGATGCGAGTGCGCGCAATCCTGCGCGAGCCATTGGCCATCCAACATCGTGGATCCGCCGTCGAACAAGAAAAGGCCGTCGCCAAGCTCCTCGACGAGGTCGGACTCGCCGGCGCAGCGCTGGACAAGTACCCCCACGAATTTTCCGGCGGCCAGCGTCAACGCATCGGCCTGGCGCGTGCGCTCGCGCTGCGCCCCAAGCTGATCGTGGCCGACGAGCCGGTGTCCGCGCTCGACGTCTCGGTGCAGGCGCAGATCCTGAATCTGCTCAAGGACTTGCAGCGCGACTTCGGTCTCACCTACATCTTCATCGCGCACGACCTCAACGTCGTTCGGCACATCTCCGACCGCGTGATG
>JAODNG010000437.1 GCA_025465385.1 Pseudonocardiales bacterium | reverse complement strand
AGCACGCCTACGGACCTGATGGTGGCACCGTGACAGTGCATATGGAGCTCCAGCTGCCGGATGTGCTCGCCACCGTCCGCGACACAGGCCGCTGGCGCCCGCCCCGCGGTGAGAACCGTGAGAACCGAGGACGCGGGGGGCTGTTCATGCGGACTGCAGCGACGATCTGCGAATCGATCATGGGCCTACCGGAACCACCGTCGTCATCCGTCGCCGCGTCGCCGAGCAAACACCTTGATGACTTGCCGAGCGGCTGCCTCGCTACGCCCGGACGCGGCTGTGGTGTGGCCGACAGCTGTGCGATCTCATCGCTAACGCGACTGCCGTAGCTCTCGCCACGCCGCCTTCCGCGATACCGGCCGATCGACCAGCGTGGTGTTCGGTGCGACCCGGTTCCAACCTTGCCTCCGGCTCCGCCCCCCTCGCCATGGGGTGCGCCCCCGGTGAACACCGGCCGAACCGCATGCCCGATACCTCAGAACTTGAGTTGTTGTGCGGTCCGCCTGCATCGCGAGCAGACGCCGGCTCACGCGCCGGTAGAAAACACGTACTACTTACACGTACTTTTCCCGTGGTTGGCCGGTTCGCGGCTCTGTAGAGTTCACTTTGAATGGTTCTCAAGGAGAAGAGGTGAAATATGCGATGAACGGGAATAGTGTGGCGGTCCGGCACGAGGAAACCGACATGGTATTTCGGGATTAAAGCCCAGAAGGCCGAGCAGGGAAGGCGGAGTCACTGGATTCTGTTGGGCTCCGCGTGGGCCAAGGTGCTCGGTGTGCGAAAGACTGCTGGTGTGTACCGGATTCGATCGAATGAGCTGCAGCTCAAGCTCTTCCTGATGCGGTAGGCCCCGGAATCCAGCGCTCCGATACCAACCGGGCGCCAACAAATAAGGACGGTCGCCGACCAGACACCCGCGGCGACAAGCCTCTACCTATCGCCGCCGGGACAACCGGATGTGTGGAGCCGACGGACCCGCCACTCCTGGAATCTAGCTGATCGCGCAGTTGCGCCCGTATGAGGAAGAAGTGTTCATCATGGAGACGATCGAGCTCGCGTTACTGACCGACCTTCGTCCCACCTTCGCGAGAACGGATTTCAATCCCCTCGCAGGGACCCACCTGGAGGATCCCTACCCCTTCTACGCGAGGGCGCATGAAGAGCACCCCGTCTTTTTCAGCCCGATGCTCGGGGCCTGGGTCGTCACTCGGTACGACGACTGTCTTTCCGTGCTCAAGGACCCGCGACGGTTCTCCTCCCGCAACTCGCTTCGTGGCGTCGCTAAGCCGTGTCCGGCGGCGGTCGCGGTACTGGCGACGGGCCTTCCCCAGGTGCCCCTGATCATCAACTCTGACCCCCCGGAGCACACGGCCTTTCGCCTGGCCATGAGCGGGGTCTTCTCCCCCCGCAAAATCGCCGAGAGGGAGCCTCATATCCATGCTCTAGCCGTCAGCTTGATCGACCGGTTCAGCGCGACGCGACCCCTCGATCTGATGTCGGAGTTCGCATACCCCCTGGCTCAAGCGGTCGTCGCCGGAATGTGGAGCGTGCCCAGTACAGACCTGGACCTGGTGAAGACTTGGGGGACAGATCTGCTTGCCCTGCAGTCTCCGGGACTGTCCCCTGACCGTCAGGTTCAGTGCGCCCAGACCTTCGTCGATTGCCAACGGTACCTAGCTGAACTGATCAAGAACCGGCGCACCGACCGACGCGTGGGTGATCCCCTCAGCGACATGATCCACGGGGAGTGGGCCGGACGCCGCCTCACAGACATCGAACTCGTCAGCCTACTGCTCATGGTCATCTTCGCGGGTCATCACACCACTGCGCACCTCATCGGCAATGCGATGGCAGTGCTGCTCGCGGAACCGGCGAGGTGGGAGGCACTCGTCGCGGATCCATCACTGATCTCCGCCGCAGTCGAGGAGACGCTCCGGCTCGACGCTCCGTTGATCTCGAACATGCGGACGACCACGGTACCGGTGGAGCTTGCCGGCATCGCACTCCCCGCTGGCGCGGACCTGCTTTTGGTATATGGGGCCGCCAACCACGACGCAACCCGCTACACACACCCAGCGCGCTTCGACCTGTGCCGCCGGGGGGAGAGTCCACACCTGGCGTTCGGACACGGCATTCACTACTGCATCGGCGCCACTCTCGGTCGTACGACGGGTCGCCTCGGGCTCCAAGCCCTCGTCGAGCAGGTGCCGGATCTACGCCTAGAACCCGGTCAGGAGACCCATCACAACCCCGCGCTGCTCTTGCACGGATTCGACAGGCTCATGGTTGAGCGAACGATGTCTTTCGCTCGAACCTGACGCTGACCAAAGAGCTCATCACCGAGACTAAAATGGAGCTTCCCCCATGCGTATCCTGCTCTTTGCCACCGCGTTCAACAGCCTCACCCAACGCGTGTACGTCGAGCTCGCCGACGAGGGTCACGACCTGGCGGTGAGCGTCGTACAGGGTGGGAATGACATGACCGCTGCGGTCGAGGAATTTCCGCCGGATGTAATCGTCGCCCCCTACCTTAAGTGCGCCATTCCCGAGTCGATCTGGCGCGCCTACACCTGCCTGATCGTGCATCCGGGGATCAGGGGGGACAGGGGACCCTCATCGCTTGATTGGGCGATCCAGCGAGGTGAGCGGAACTGGGGCGTCACGGTGCTCCAGGCCGCTGCCGAGTTCGATGCCGGCGACATCTGGGCGCATCGTGAATTCCCGATGCGCCTGGCGTCTAAAAGCGCCCTGTATCGCCACGAGGTGGCCGACGCCGCAGTCGAGGCCATCCTCGAGGCCCTGGGCCGCTTCGCTAGGGGAGACTACGTCCCTCAGCCTCTCGACCGGTACTCCGATATCCAGGGCCGGCTCGAAAGGCCTATGAGACAGCAGGACCGAGCGATCGACTGGGCGGTCCCCACCGAGGTCGTGCTCCGGAAACTGCGCTGCTCTGATAGCACTCCCGGCGTGCTCGACACCATCTTCGGTGAGTCCTACCACCTCTTCGGGGGTCATCGGGAGGATGAGCTTCGCGGTCGTCCAGGACAGCTGGTGGCCCGGCGTGCGGGCGCAGTGTGCCGTGCTACCGGTGACGGAGCCGTATGGATCAGCCATCTCAAGCGGGCCAAGGTGGGTGACACGACGTATTTCAAGCTGCCGGCGACCGTCGTGCTGGCGCCCCATCTTGCCGGCGTGCCAGAGCTGGCCCAGCCCCTCGGCGAGGCCTACGACACCTGCACCTATCGGGAGATCTGGTACGAGGAGCGCAACGACGTCGGCTACGTCCACTTTGAGTTCTACAACGGTGCGATGGGCACCGAGCAATGCCGCAAGCTTCGCGAGGCGTACGTCTCGGCCCGGGAACGGCCAACGAAGGTGATCGTGCTGATGGGGGGACAGGACCTCTGGTCGAACGGGATCGATCTCAACGCGATCGAGGCCGCCGCCAGCCCGGAGCTCGAATCCTGGATCAACATCAACGCCATGGACGACTTGGTGCGCGAGATCATCACCACCGACTCGCACTGGGTCATTTCGGCTCTCGCCGGCAACGCGGGGGCCGGCGGAGTGACCCTGGCATTAGGCGCCGATAACGTCTACGCCCGGACCGGTATTGTTCTCAACCCGCATTACCAGGGCATGAGCCTGTACGGCTCAGAGTATTGGACCTACCTCCTGCCGAGACGAGTCGGCCAGGACCAGGCGCTCGAACTAACGGAGAACTGCCTGCCCATCAGCACCCGCAGGGCGAAGGTGATCGGGTTGATCGACGA
>JAODNG010000393.1 GCA_025465385.1 Pseudonocardiales bacterium | reverse complement strand
CGCTGGAGAAGGCCACGCATCCGCCGTTGGACAGCTGTCGCCCAGGACATTTCGTAGCCGACTGTGCTCCCATACCCGGAGCGCGTAGGTCGGGCTACCCGGGCCGGCGAAGACATAATCGGCGTCGTTGACCCGTACCAGTGCCCGCTCGCGGCGCAGCACATCGTCTGCGGCGCGCCACGACGCCACGTCGAGGGAAATCTGAAGGTTCCGAAAATAGCCCACCGTGCGCAGGGAGATCTCGTCAGCGTTTTCTTGGAAGCCATAGGGGCTGTCGAGCAGTACCGCAGTGACCGGCGGAGCGCCGAGACGCTCGACGAGCAGGCGATGTACTCGCGCCATCGTCGGAGCGGTCTCTCCGGATCCCATAATGGCAAGCAGTCGGGGGCGAGGCGTCACGAAAGGAGATCCCCCTTCACCTACGTTTCAGCTCAGGAGCCGACGAGCTGACCGGCCACATCGGGGGTGTGCGCCACCACAGCGTGCCACAGCTGCGGGTGCGAATCGGCCGCCGCTACGACCGCCGGACTGGTGCGGGCCACCAGGGACAGGTGCCGCAACGCATGGGCCAACACGTGCTCGACCGCGACCGCTGGCGGGGTGGGGGCGGCGGCATCCGCGGAGCAGATGACTCTGGCATCAGCCGGAACGGCATGCACGGTGCCTTCGGCCGGATCGGGATCTGGCAGGACGGCGTAAGTGAGAATCAGCCCATCCGCGTTGGGTCGCCAGGACGTCGAATGCACGACTGTCGCGGTAGGAACGTCGATGCCGAGGCCGGCGAGTTCGCGCGCCCGAGAATCGGGTCGGCGTCCCGGTGGCAGGTCGCCACCCACCACCCGCCATCTCAGCTGATCACCTGGTGACACTGAAAGCAGTAGCACCTCAATCTGAATCTCGTGCACCCTACCCCCTCCACAGCTGCCCCTTAACTGCAGTTGCGATACTAGGGCACACGGTGCGCAGTGTCGCTCGTCGGCGGGAAGTACGTCTGCACGGATGTGGCGTTACGCTTGCCCTGGCCGGCCACCATGGAGAGGGGAGCTGGACATCCCACCGCTGACCTGGCAGACCGCTGTGGCGACCTGGACCTCGGCACCTGTCGTGGACGTACTAGCCACGCTGGCGCTGGTCGGTTATCTGATCGCCGTGGTCCGCCGTTCCCGGATCACCGGGGAGGGCTGGTCGCCGTGGGCAACGGTGTCTTGGTTGGTCGGCGTAGCCGTGTTGCTCGTTTCGGTGCACAGCAGCATCGAGGCGTACGGGCATGCGTTGCTGTGGGTGCACATGATCCAGCATCTCTTGTTGATCATGGTGGTGCCGGTGTTGCTGATCTGGGGGCAACCCGTCCGGCTTTGGTTGAACCGCCCTCCGAGAGGTCGTCTGGCCCGATGGTTGACCTTCCCTATGCTGACGGTGGGTTTTTACACCGCGGCGCTGGTGGCCACACATCTCACCGGTTTCCAGGAGGCAATGGCCACCCAGCCGCTCGTGCACCACGGCGAGCAGATCCTGTACCTGGTCAGCGGTTATCTGCTGTTCTGGCCGTTGGCCGGCTCGGAGGCCAGCCCGTGGCCGGTTCCGCATATCGTGCGGTTCGCCTTGCTCGGCTTGGCGATGGGAGCGGACACGCTGGTGGGTGTGGCGCTGATGCTCACCAGCCACCCACTGGCCCCTAGCACAGCGATGATGCGTCCGGGCTGGGGTCCATCCCTGCTGGCGGACCAGACCCTGTCCGGGGCGATCATGTGGGTCGGTGGTGACGTTCTGATGATGCTGCTGATGCTCGCCGTCGTCGCCCAATGGAGCGCTACCGGTTCCCGAGCCCGGCTCGGCGACTGGCTGGAATCGGCCCGTCGCCAGGCGCTGGCCGGGGTCGGGTCAGCGTCCCGCGGTAAGGACAACATGACAGTCGGGGTCAGTGCAGATGTTGACGACGACGAAGAGGCGCGGCAGGCCTACAACCGCATGCTGGCCGCCTTGCACCGGCGTTCGCCGCCCAGCTAGACGGCCGGGGGACAACTCGGGCGCAGCGAATCCTCGTCTTCACACCCGGCATAAGTGCGCCTCGATGGGGGAACAGCTAGGCGGTGGCGGACGGACTGTGGCAGCATGACCACAGTCCGGGGAAGCTTCAGGAGGCGGCGATGACGAAGCCGATGGCAGAGTCTGTCAAGATCGAATTCCTGGGCTATCGGTGCGCCACGGCGCCCACATGCGCTGCTTCTTCCGTGTAAGGAAGGAACGCGATGGCATCGTGCCCCCCTTCCCTTTCCTTCGTGACCGGTGTGCGCGGGGCGCACGCCGAGCTTGGCCACCATAGCTCGCCGAACGAGTTGGTTGCTTCCCCGTGACGGGTCTTACCGAGGATGCGGACGAGCAGGAAGCTACGTCCCTTCGGGAACAGCTGGCATCGTTTCGCCCGCTGCTCGCCCTATCGATGGTGATGACCGGCAGCGCCGACGAGCCGGAGATTCTGGGCATCGCCACGACAGCTATCCCTTCGGTGGGCGGGGATTGCCGGGCTGAAGGCGTCCACCTTGACGATGACTGGCGGTCGGTCGGGCCAGTGGGTCGCCCGGCCAACGCCGAGTTTCTCCAGACGCAGCTCGCCGCGCTAGATCGCCTCGGGGGTGCGCTGACCGTGCCGGGCGCCGGGTGGGCGTGGGCGTACCCGATGACCAGCCTGGAGGAGATAGCCGGTCACCTCGTGGTCAGCGGCGATAGGGAACCCGGACCACACCACCACTTCCTGCTCAATGTCCTGGCGCAGCAAGCGGGCGTGGCGCTGGCCAATGCCCGGCTGCACGCCCGGGAGCGCGCGAGCACCGCTCGTGAACGGGCGATCGCAGACCAGTTGCGTGGGACGAACCTCGCTCTCGAACAAGCGATGGCGGAGCTGGCGCGCTCCTCAACGGCAGCGCAACGCAGCCTGGACATCCACAACCGGCTCACCGCGGTAGCCTCCGCCGGGCAAGGCCAGGACGGCATTGCCCGGTCGCTGTCCGAGCTGACGAGGCTGCCGGTGGCCATCGAGGATCGTCACGGCAACCTCACCGCCTGGGCTGGTCCCGGCCGGCCTGAGCCCTACCCTAAGCAGAGCCCCGCGCGCCGGGAGCAGACCCTGCGGCGGGCAATTGATGCCCGGTCTCCCGTGCGGGATAAGGGCCGCCTGATCGCGGTGGCCCAACCGGGCCGCGAAATACTCGGCGTCATCGCCCTCATCGATCCGGATCGAACTGCTGGGGACAGTGAGAAGGTCGCTCTTGAGCATGCCAACACCGTGCTCAGCCTGGAGCTCGCGCACCTGCGAGCCTTGGGTGAGATAGAGCTACGGCTGCGACGTGACCTCGTTGAGGAGCTGCTGGCCGGTACCGACCCTGACAGCGCCCAAGACCGGGCCCGGGCACTTGGTTACGACCTGGCCCGCCCGCATCGAGTGCTGATCGCCGCCGCTGGGAGACAACGCACCGATCATGAGGTGTTCTTCAACGCCGTGCGCCGCGCGATGCGCGACACCGAGGTTGGATCACTGCTCGCCGCACGCCCGGGCGGAGTGGCAGTGCTCTGTGACGCTGACCGGGACTGGGAGCAGTTCCGGGTTAATATCATCGTTCGAATGGGGTCGCGGGAGAATTGCCGGGTTGCCGTAGGCGCGTCTTGTACCAAGCCATCCGAGCTTCCGCGTTCCTACGAGCAGGCTCAACTCGCCCTGCGGATGCAGGTCGCCACCGGTTGCCCCGAGCAAGTCACCGTTTTTGACCACCTCGGCATCTACCAACTGTTTTCCGAGATTCCGAACATCGGCACGGTGGAGGGATTCATTCACCGTTGGCTTGGCGCCCTGCTTGACTACGACGCCGCCAAAGACGCGCAGCTGGTCGAGACGCTGTCCTGCTACCTGGAGCGTGGCGGCAACTATGACCTCACAGCTAAGGCGTTGTCACTGCATCGCAGCACGCTGCGTTATCGCCTGCAACGGATCCGAGAGATGTCCGGTCATGAGCTCAACGACCCCGACACGCGGTTCAACCTGCAGCTCGCCACCCGGGCTTGGACTACCGTGCACGCCCTGCGCCAGCTGCCGTAGTCGCAGTGCCCCGCTGGGCAGGATGCGTGCGAGTGCCGGATGCCGTCACGTTCCATCGGTACGAACACCACATGTGCATCAAGGCGGCGGACCACGAAA
>JAODNG010000369.1 GCA_025465385.1 Pseudonocardiales bacterium | reverse complement strand
GCGATCAACGTCGGTCGTCTATTTTCGCGACGGTGACACCTACCTGATCGTGGCGTCAAAGGGTGGCGATCCCCGGTCCCCGGGCTGGTACTACAACCTGAAGGCCAACCCCGACGTTGAGATCAACGTCGACTCGAAGCGGTTCGGGGTTACCGCCAGGCCGGTGCTGCCCGGTGACCCGGACTATGCCCGGCTGTGGCAGATCGTCAACACGAACTTCAGCGACCACTACGAGACTTACCAGCGTAGGGTTTCGCGACCGATCCCGGTGCTGGTACTGACTCCCCGCTAGGGGTCTCCCCCGTTACCTGGATGATTCACGGCGGTGCCGCGGATCATGATCGGAGCTTGTCCTCTCCACAAAGTCCACAGTGGACAAGGCATGGTGATCTTCATCCACGAGCCTATCCATGAACTGCTACACACCATCACCGGAATCGCCCATTTTGGTGACTATGGTGCCCTGTGAAACACCTGGATACGGGGTGAGTAGGGGAGCGTCCCAACTACGGATCTGAAGGTTGGGAGTTCGAGTCTCTCCGGGCGCGCACCACCGCTACACCGGGCCACTCGCTACCCCGCACCTCAGTCTCGGTGCTCGCCGAAATCGACCCATGTCACGACAAGCACGTCCACCCGGTCCTGATCAGTGAGCAACAGGTATGTGATCAACCCGCGGCCGCTGCCGAAGAGCAGCTGGTAGAGCCCACCATCCGGATTGTCGGCGTTGAGCGGCTCACCGCGTTCGGGCACCAGTTCCAGCACCGCCAGGGCGCTGGCGAGCGCGACGGCTGCCGCCGGAGGCAGCTCCCGGATCTAGGCGCGCGCGAACGGGTCGATATCGAGCGTGTACGCCATGAGGGCGACGGTCAAAGACCGAGTTCGGCCCTGACCACGCTCCACGGCACACTGCCGGGTCGTGGACGGCCGATCCGCTGAACTTCGGCGGCCGTGGCAAGCATCTGCCGATGCCCCTCGGGATCCTGCTCGGTCATCAGTGCCTGCCGCCGCCACATCCGCAGCACGTGGCGTAGCTGGTCTAGGCGCAGCGTCTGGTGGGCCACGGTCAGCGCGGCGTTGAACGCGGCGTCGAACTCCTCCACCTGCCTGGGCAGCAGAGCCGCACGAATCTCCTCCGGCGAGCCGAAGCGCTGCGCGGCGACCGTGTCCCCGACCCACGTCGGCGCGGGCTCCAGGTCGTCGCGGTCCGAATCCACCGCCGACGGGCGACTGGGCTCGGGGTCCTGCTCAGCGGCGGTCACAAGGCACACCCTAAACCCAGACGGCGCTGAGGAATGGACAGGTGGGACGAGGAACAACCACTCCGGATCGAGCGTGGCGCGGCACTCGTCGGCGCGGTCGTTGAGCATCTTCATCGGCTCGTCGACGACCGCGCTCTGGTCTGGGATGACCTTGTGGCGAGTCAGCTCGACGCGGAGTCCCGGCGCGATGGTGCAGGGCTTGTCCGGCACGACCCTCGACGGTAGACGGCTGCTCGCTCAGATGATCCCGGCGCCATCGAGCCGGCGATGAACCATCAAGACCATCGTAAGGAGCTCGGAGAGTGACCAACGAGTCTGGTGATCGTGTCAGGGCACCAGACTGATCTCGCGACCGATGACCTCGCAGATCGCGTGCGCGCTCACCGCGCCCTCGCGCAGCAGCCGGGGCGCACCCGGCGTGGTCAGATCAATGATGGTGGACGGCAGTGCGCTGGTGACGTAACCCTCGACATAAACCCTGACCGAATCACCCAACTGCAGTCGGGCGTTGTCGATCGTGGTGGCCGGGGAGTTGCCGGAGGTATTGGCCCCCGACACCGCCATCGGGCCGACCTCACCCAACAACTCCAACGCGAACGGGTGCAGCGGCATCCGCACCACCACGGTTCCTCGGGTATCTCCCAGCTCCCAGGCCAGCGACGGCGCGTGGGTCAACACCAGCGACAGACCACCTGGCCAGAACGCCTCAACCAGCTCCCGCACGACACTAGGTACGCCGAGCATCAAGCCGTCAACAGCGGCCCACGAGCCGACCAAGACCGGCACCGGCATGTCCGGGCGCGGCGCTTGGCCTCGCGTAACCGGCGTAGCGCCTGGCTGCTGAACGCTGGCCTTGTCACGGACGCTGGAGATAGCCGCTGCGATGCTCGGTGGCAGCGATGAGCCGATCGTGCGATCTTCTCGCGGCTCGCGAGTGATCCCGAACCGGCAACGCCTAGCCGCTGTGGCCGTCCTGGGAGAGCGTGAGGCGCACCTGTCGGCGGTGCAGCGCCTGGCCCTGGCCGATGCCGCCGCGTGGTGGCTCTCGGAACCCAACGGCGGCGAGGAGCTCGCCTACGCACTGGTTGCGGCGAGCTGTGCGACGGAGGTCACCACAGAACATGTGTACCTCCCTCTGATTACTCCATCCGACGAACCAGACGATGACGGTTAGGCTCCTTCCACATGGCAGCTGCTATCAGACCCCACCGTGCACCGAACCTCCAGCTCCGCCGAGTAAAGGAATAGGTCATAACGGGTGTGTGAACAGGGAAGGTTATGACGCGTTGCCAGCGAGACTCTCTCCGCTATTGCCGGTGGCTGTCCGTGAGCAGATGGTGGCAGGGCGAGGTCGAACCGCCGACGTCCCGATTTTCAGGACTCCGGACAATAGTTCGTTGAATACCGTTGACGTCCGTGACCTGCGTAGCCGCATTGATCCGAACACTGATGCGCGAGCTCAAAGAACGGGCATTAGCCCGTACCAATCCACCCGAACACCGCTCCGGGACTCTGCTAATC
>JAODNG010000357.1 GCA_025465385.1 Pseudonocardiales bacterium | reverse complement strand
ACACCTGCTGACGCCTCCTCAATCCATGCAGACCGGCGAGGCCCAGCCCTTGTAAGTGTGGTCCGCCCAGTCAGCGGTGAGACTCATTGACTGTCGATAACCCACCCAGCTGAGGGCTGGTAGACGCTCGGGGCTCGGGCGTTCCCAGATCATCACCTCATAGCCGGACAGCCAGGTGAAGGGGACGGTTTGACCGTCCATGGCCCGGACCCACCGCGGAAAGTGAGCTGCTGCGGCGAGCACCTCGGCGTGCGCCGAGTCATGGCCGCGGACCCTGTTGGCCGAGATATACCGTCCGGGCTCGAAGTGGGCGCCCAAATCAACGGTTACCCTCCGGACCCCGGGTCGATGAACGATACCGTCGAACAGGCGCACCGGCTGGGGCCGATGCAGCCACTTGTCCCAGTACCAGTCCCATGACCAGGTGTGGGGCTGCTCCGCGGCCGCCACGGTCCACAGTTCATGGCAGGTGCGTCGAACACCGTTGAGCTTGGCGTCGTCGTCGAGGTAAACAGCGATGAGATCAACCACGAGAGGCTTGTCCCCGGCCGAGGGAGTGAGATCCACGGCGTCGAGATCGTCGGAGCTGAAGCCCCAACCGCGCTCCTGGTTCCACTTCCGAATATTGTCGAGCTGCGTGCTGAGCGAAACGAAGATATTGTCTGGCGCCGTCGCGCGCTCCGCCTCCTCAGCGATCGTTTGAACGTCATCCATGGTGAAGGCTACCCAGTCGCGGTGCGCCGTAATCGTCCGACGGCGAGCCGATGGCGTACTACGGATCCGCTGCGGCGAACAGCTGGGGCCATCCGGTGGCGCCTGACCTGCGCGGCTGGACTCCGGCAGACTGGGCAATGCTGGGGCAGACTGGGCAACGCTGGATCACCGCACTACCGCCTGCTCCGTGAACGCACCGCGGAGCCGCTGGGGTTGCTATCGATTGCCGGCTGGCGGCAGCGGATGAGGGACTCGGTGTTGGTACTCAGCGTCGGTAAGCTCCGTAGAATATTGCGGCCCATTACGCATTGAAAGCAACTCCACTGCTAGGTAGTCTGCCGGTTGATTTACGTGCGTCTACCAATTGCCGCGTGGTGTTACTTCTCGGCAAGGTATGTGATGCCGAATCGGGAATGACACCGATGAGGTGTTGTCCGTGCCCGGGACCCACCGGGCACATTCCTAGGAGGACTTGATGTCTGATGCACTGAGCTTTGTGCAGATGGACGGGGAGTACGTGGAGCTGTTGCCGGCGCGTACCGTCCTGTCACTGTTCTGTGGAACTACCGGTAGCACCGGCACCAGCGGCACTGCTGGCACTGCTGGCGCGGCCGGCACTGCTGGGACTGGCGGCGCGGCCGGCGCCGCCGGTGCTGGTGGTGCTGGCGGCGCGAGCCCTGGCGGCGCGCCGACCTTCACCAGCAATGCGATCTTCGTCGATGTAGACCAGTGGAACACCCTATCAGGCGCAGCTGTCGGCACCGCTTGCGCTGGTGGCTCCGGTGTCGCCGCTACTGGCGGTGCTGGCTGAGTCGGGCACTGAAACCTCGGAACCGCACCAGCGATCGGGGCGCTGGTCGATGAGGCAGGGGCGGCCGGGCACCTGGTCTCCCCTGCCGACCGCATCAACTCCAGTATCGGCAACCGCCGAAATACGCGGTTCCATGCCGGCGTTTGCTGTCGTCTACGTATTCGCGCAACAGGCTTGCTGCTAGGTAGCCCGCCAGGCTGGGTTAGGTGTGACTACCGATTGCCACGTCAGGTGAACTGCAGGAAGATATGTGATGTCAAATCGATAATGCCGCCGACGAGGTGTTCTCGAGCGCCGTGGGCAGCTGAGTGGAGTGGGTGCCGTGGGCGATCACGTGATTGTCAACGGTGCCGTTCGCTAGGAACGGTGAACTGGCTAGGGGGGGCAGGGGTGGCGGTGGCTGGATCGCAGCCGCCCCTCCCTAGCCGGGAGAGTTGTTATCCACGTGGGATCCCGGCCGGGATGAGTCGTCGACCTCTACGGTGGGGCGATCCTGGGTGGTGGTGTTACCGGTTACCGTGCAACCCGTCGAGCCCTCGCTGATCAACACCGCCCGGGTCAAGTTCGGGCCGGAGAAGGTGTTCTGACGCACCACGACATTGGGCCAGCGCCGCACGTTGACCGCTTGGGCGCCGTTGTTGGCGCACTGGTTTCCCACGAACGTCACCGAGGGGACCCCGGGTGGTGCGCCGCTGTTGCTGCCCTGGTCACCGGTGGCGATGAGGCACTGCGCATCTACGTTACGGCAGGTGTTACCCGAGATCACCACATCGAAGGTGGGTGGCTTGCTGTTGTCGAGGGTCTGGAAACAGTCCGGGTGCGGCGGACTGCGATAACCCTCCGCGGAGATGTCGGAGATGGTGTTGTCGGTGATCCGATGCCCGCTGCCGAAAAACCGCATGCCGTCGGCATCGCCGCCGTGCTGGGACACCACCGTGTCGCTGATGGTGTTGGCGTGCACGGTGATCCGCTGTCCGGTGATGTCGATCCCGTTGCTGGCGACATGAGTGATGGTGTTGGACTCAATCGTCGAGTCGGTGCAGGGATCGCAGGTGATCCCGCCCTGGTCGGTGTCGTGGACGGTGTTGTTCCGCGCGGTGATCCCGGCGCCCTCCAGCAGCACCCCACCGCCGCCCGCGACGGTGAAGCCCTCCAGGACGACGTGATCGGCCTTGAGCTGTACCTCGTGCACGGTCGCCCCGTCGGCCGCCAGGGTGATCGGCGCGTCGGCGGTCCCCGATCGGGTCATCGCCAGGTCGGTGTCACCGAGGTCGCCACCAGAAAAGCACACCGTGTCTCCCGCAGCGGCGGCATCCAGGGCCGTCGGCACGTCATCGGCCCCAGTGATGGTGTGGGTGCAGTTAGATGGCAAGGCTCGCTGGACCTGGCTAGTCGGCGGTCCCTGGTCCGCCGGGCTCGGTGGATATCCCTGGGTCGTTGAGGGGCTCTGGCCTGCCGGGAAGCTTTGGCTGGAGGAGGTGCACCCGGCGGCGAGCAGCACCACGCCCAGCAGCGCGATCGGCCAGATCCACGCCATCCGGAGCGGGCCCGACACCATCACCGGCGCGCACTTCACGCCGGAGCCCGGGTGGGGGCTGGTGTCGCGGTCAAGTTGGCTTCTTCGGCGTTCCCGGTGGTTCATTGCGGTCCTTACGGCTTAGTCCGACGCAGGGCAGTCAGCGCTATTACCACGGCACCGGCTGGGATTGTCCCGACCAACGCACCGATGCCGGCCGCGATCAGTGGTTGCGGGAAAACCG
>JAODNG010000336.1 GCA_025465385.1 Pseudonocardiales bacterium | reverse complement strand
ATACCTCCGCCGTTCTCGAATCGTCGCTCCGGCTGATCAGCTCTGCTGGCTGCCAACGCTTCCCATTTGTGGCTCCTTTCGTGTGCCCGATAACCGGGAATTATCTGGGGCCGCCAGGTCGGCGGCTGTCAGCTACGTGACAGAGGCAGCGTCGGCTTTCTGACACGCGTCAGCCTCGTCACTTGATGAGGACACATGGCTCGCGCTGATACAAGGACGCACCGGCGTGGGCAGCCAGCACTATGATCAAGACCGTCAGCGCCCAAGGAGCAACAGACCAGAGGGCAGGCGTCCAGGTCGGTCAGCGCGTCGGGTGCTCCACCTGGACGCCGGCCCCTGGTCCGTCTCCCGAGGGAAGCTCGCGACGCGACGAGGTACCCTTCGCGCCTCGCCTGTCGTACGTAGTGACGAGGCAACAGCGCGCTTAGCTCACGATCAACTACGTGCGCCGTGCTGTTGGCGTACTATTAACCCCGGTAAACCACGGTCACTAACGGTGCACTGTGCCGCTGGTCCGTCGCAGGTCGGGGCCCCTGACTACGCGCCGGGCGCAGTCTTCCAAGCTGGCCATGCCGGTCCCCCGATCCGCTCCCCCCACCAGCCAAAACGGCGGCCTGTCCCGATCATGGGAAGGGCCGCCGTCGGCGTTCGTGCCATTAACGCCATCAGGCCACCGGGACCATCGCTCCTGCCACACCGTCGTCGCCGTCCTCGTCGGCCTGGTCCGCACCGTCGTCGCTGCTTTCAACAGGCTGTTGACGTTCTACACCTATACTGCAGAGCACGTGCGCACCTACACGCACCGCGATCATTGATCATCTCGACCATCCGGCACCGCACCGTAACGGGGATCAGTCGACTTCGACACTCGCCCTGCGTGCGATAGTCGCTACTGGTAATCGGTAAGCCGCAAATTCGAGTCATCCAAGGCCACGAATCCAAGACCACGAAGACGGACGTCAGCGATAACCCATATGGCTCCTGCCCCTGACCCTCTTCGAGACAAAGCTCGCCAACGCAATTAGTGACCGTCTCCGCTTCACCCGTCCTGGGGGTCAGGCCGACATGCAGCGTGCTGTGGCGTGGACCGGCTAGCGATGGAGAAACCAAGATCAGGTCGTGTCCAGGCCGTCAGACGTCAAGTCGAACAGGTCACGACAGGACACAACCAGAACAAACCAGCAGGTTAGAGTAGGTCAGTCATGCAACCGCCGCAGGCCAGATGGAGGCAGCGGGACTCAGGTTAAACCTCCGCATTGGCGTTGATCCCCTCGTCCAGTTTCTGCCCGCGCCGAACGTGCACTGGTCACGGTGACGGAATTACGAATGCCAGAACACGCCTTGGCGCTTGGCGTCATCGTAACCGGTTTCGATCCGGCCCTCGATCGACGACCGGGAGAAGTCGCTGGCGTTAGCCAGGTCGTGATCGAGTTCCGCGTCTATGATCTTGAAGCTGTCAATCCTTCGGTGGCCCAACATGTCCTTGTAGTCCGGATCCGATCGTAGCGGGCTCTTGGCGGGGAGCTCGGCGTCGACGCGCTCGATGAGCCGGATGATCTTGTTGATCTTGTCGAAGAGCTTCTTGTCGAGCTTGATCCGGCTTGTGTACTGGAGTTGCGTCATCCTGTTGATGACGTCGGGCAGCGATTGAGGCAAGGGGGCTTTCATGGGGAACAGATCCACCACGATCAGTTCCCGGTGGATGGCGGGATTATCCGGCTCGCAGGCCTCCAGGAAGTTGATGGCCGGGCTCAGCGGGGTGTTGGTGAAAAGGCCTCCGTCCCAGTACCATTGCCCGTCGACTTCGGTCATGGGAAACGAGGGCGGGAGGCTCCCGCTGGCCACCACCGCCTCGAAAGTGAGATTGTGCCTGGCATTGTCGAAATACTTGATCAGAGCGGTCTCGACGTCCATGGCGCCTACGATCACCCGGATGCCGCCGCGGTTGAGCTTGTCGAGGTCGGCCAGCTCCGCCAGGGTCTGGCGCAGCGGCCCTGTCTGGTAGATGCTCGTGCTCGCCCACGGCGCCATCAGCAGCTGCGGGTTCAGCCCGTACATGCCGGGGTTGCCGAAGACCGCCAAGGACTGCTCGACTTCGCGCGGCATAAACGGGAACGGCATCCCCGGGAAGCCGGGGACCGTGGACGACACGGTCAGCTTGTCGCGCCATAGTGTCTCAAGGGCGGCGATGGGCTCGCTCCGGGCGCCGCCGAGCACGGCGGCGGTCACGGCACCGATTGAGATGCCGGCCACCGCTGCCGGCTTGAAGCCCGGCCGCTGGTCGTAGATGGCCTTGAGCACGCCGAACTCGTAGGCGCCCAGGGCGCCTCCCCCCTGCAGCACGATAGCGGTCCGGATGTTGGCCGGGTCGATAGACATTGCAGCTCCTTTTCCGTGGACCCACGGCAGCGGCGCTCCCGCGTTCCATTTGCACAACGTCGACCGTGCAGCCCGTTCGCCCCGCGCGCAGAGGTTTACCGGCCGTTGCTATGAAAGACTTCGAATGAAAGGTTCGTGGTGTTGTTGCCCAGTGTCAGTTCGTTCTGCACAGGGTCAATTACCCAAAACCGCACGATTTCCTGGCATCGGGGATAGGACCGCGTGCCTGATCCATTGTTGCGACTTACACACTCGGCTCATATGCCGGCCGACCAGGTAGCCACATCGCCCAACTTATGACCATGCGCAGCGCCTTCGGCGAGGCCTTCGCTCCCTATGTTCCCCATGGGGACCGGCGCCACAGTGGTAAGTCACCAACGGTGGCGCGGGTATCCCGTCCCGCCAGACGCTGCCCCCTAGGTGGGACGCCCGCTGTGCTTGGCCACCGTGGTCAGGGCGTCGGCCACCGTGTGAATCTTCACTTCGGCCGCGGAGGGTGTGAGTTGTGCGACGGGCAGGTTGATGCCGTCGATCCGTAGCGCTTCCGGGCTTGTCAGGGCAGTGTGCAGGGCTGCCTGGACCTGATCAACTCCGAGGTCACCGGCTGCGACGCCTTTGCTGATGGCGGTACCAGCGGCGAGTCCTTCGACTCGGCCTTCGTCGGCGCCGTTTTCCCGGGCCTGTTGCAGTTTAACTTCGACGTCGCCAATCTTGATGTTCGCTGGGACGACGCCTGCTAGCGCGAAGGTGGCGAAGAGGAAGCCGACGGCGAAGGCGGCCGCGGTGACAACGCCGTTTGCGTTGGTGCGCCAACCGAGCAGCGCCGCGTATACCAGCGCGCTCATTGCGCCCAATGCGGACAGGGTGCGGAGGTACCACTGCAGCTGCATCGCGACGTGGTTCCCGTGCAGCGACGCGCGAGGGGTGGGTTGTGTCGTCATGATCGCTCCTTTCCCTCGGTCTTTCCGTGGACGGTTGGAAGAGAGCCGCGCGACCCGCCGAAATACGTGTGCCCGAAATAATCTGTGAGATCTTGTGCCCGCCGAGGTAGCCGTCGACCCCTGCCGCGATCACGAATGCGCCGAACCGTGCGGTTACAAGGTTGGAGCTAAGGACGACGACCCCCGTGTCTAGCCGAGCGCGTGCCCCCCGCGCGCCCGTTCTTCCGGTCGGTGGGCCTCATACATGATCATCGTCAGCCAGTCGCCAGCGAAAGCGGCACGACGAGGTCACACGTGTCGAGGTCCACGGGTGCGTAGCCGCCGCTCAGCCGGATGCAGCGACATTCCCAAGCAACCCGACGCACGGCTGATCCGCGCTCCGGGATGGGGAGTGTGTATCCCGTCACGTCGACGCCGAGGCGTAGCGAGCCTGGGGTAGGGGACAAGATCGTTCAGCCGCTGGGTGTCTCCACCTCGGCCCCCGCGCCTGCCTGCTTCAGGACGAACCCGCCGAGACAACAGGATACCCGCTTCCGCCTCCCTTCATACGAGCAGAGCAAACCATCGTCGTGCTATCTGCGTGCTGTACGAGGGGTCAATGGCGTCACCTGCGGTACGCTAAGGTGCAGGCCAAGCGCCGGCCAGCGAGTAGTATCCGGCAGGGTAAGCAGATTCCCTAGTTCTAGACGCGGGTCGATTCCCCTCACTTGCTCCATCGAAGGTCCGGGTCAACGAGTGTCCTTTGTGCTGAGATCGCCACCGATGTGCGCCCCGACCAGCCGCACCGCGCCCAGCTCGCCGACACTATGAGCGATGAAACCCTCACGCAGGAAGACCCTGCCGGCCACCCGCAGGGCCCCCGGCCCGTAGCGCGGGGCCAGAGGAGTTGCGGATGATGGCCCCAGAGCAGTCCAGGTGGCCGCCGATCTGCGCCTCGGCCAGCCGTACCGCGCCCAGCTCACCGTGACCGTCGGCGGTGAAGCCGCGCGGAGGGAGAAGTTGCCGGCGACCTGGAGGTGCTCACCATGCAAGGCGGCCCCAGAGGGATTGGTGATGGTGACGCCGGAGCAGTCCAGTTCGCCGCCGATGCGCGCGCCGAATCATCCGTATCGCGCCGTCGACGGTCGACGCGAGAATCGTGGACCCCGCGAGACATCCGACCGTCGGTGCGCAGCTCGTCGGCGTACAGCGCCGGCTTCGACGGAATAGGTCAGAAGGCACCGTCTCAGCGACAAGCCCGGCAGGTGAGCGGCCTCGGCGGTGAGGCCTTCATCCAGCAGACAGTCAAGCAGAGTCAACTTGACGGTCGTGGTCAGATTGTCCAGGTCAAGACGACCGCGGAGGCGGGCGCCACGCAGGCACAAATCGACTCCGCTTTCAGTCCTGACTTCAGTCGGCTGGCTCTGCGCTGCCGAGCGGAGGCCCAACGAACCTCATCCCGTACTGTGCGGCCACGTTCGACAGGCGTTCAACGTCCGGCACGCGCCCTGGCGGCAGTTGGCTGCGGTCGGTGACAGGCTCTCCTACTTCCCTGAAGAAGCCATCAGAGCCCCCGGGCACGAGCAGAGCCAGGATTCGCCCCTCTGACGAATCGCATCGCCACGTGTGCGGGACACTCCGCGGCACGAAGATCCACGTACCAGCCCGAGCCCGGATGCTCTTGTCTCCGACTACAACGGTGTACTCGCCTTCAACGACGTACAATCCCCGATCGAACCGGTCATGGACGTGAAGCGGCGGGCCCGTACCCCGAGAGTTAATCGTTTCCACGAGCGTGAAGCTATTGCCGGTCTGGTCTGCGCTGGCCTTGATCGTGTCCAGCACATCGAACATCCACAGCGCCTCGCCTTCGTCCCGATCTAACCAGTACAGCCCCATCGGCACCTCCTACCGATCAAGGAAACGGAGACCGCTGACGTTACTCAGCTCATCCCACAGAACCGCCTCCGGCGGACTACACGCCGAGATAGCCGAGACTGGACACCACAGCGGTCGGCCAGCAGGTAGCGCGGGTATCCCGCTTCCGCTCCTTCCCATCCTGCGGCAGCGTTGAGCGGGGTCCCATGCGCTCCATCCGCTCGCGCAGCGTCCTCCAGTTTTCACCGCGAGGGTGTTTCCGGTGTGCCGCAGGGTCGTGCAGATGCAGCTGCGGGACTCCGGCCAGTTGACGCGCCTTATCACAGATGGTCGAAGTTGCCGGTGGACGGGCGCCCTTGGGTCCCAGAAACACGTAGGCTTCAGGTGCCTGGCCGACGAACTCAGCGAGATGCGCGCGAA
>JAODNG010000036.1 GCA_025465385.1 Pseudonocardiales bacterium | reverse complement strand
GGCATCTGGCCCATCGCGACATCGCCCTCGGCGTGCTGCCGTTGGGCACCACCAACAACTTCGCCCGCACCCTGGGCATCCCACTTAACCTACCCACTGCGATCACCGTCCTGACCGACGGCAAGGTCGCTGACGTCGACCTGGGCCTCGTCGGCGACTACCCGTTCGCCAACCTGGTCTCCGTCGGGATATCCGCCGAGGTGGCAGGGCACGTACCGGCCGTCCTGAAACGACTCCTCGGCCGGGGCGCCTACCCCCTCACCGCCCTGCGGCTGCTGCCACGGCACCAGGCCTTCCATGCCCGTATCACCACCGCCGATCAGCGCAGCCGCGCACTGCGGACGCACCAGGTCAACATCGCCAACGGCAGCTTCCACGCCGGCACCCCCATCACTCGCGACGCCAGCGCCGACGACCGCCTCCTCCTCGCCTACGCTCTCGGCAGCCACGGTCGCCGCCATCTGCTGGCCGCCACCCTCCGCCACATCCTCTCCGGCCGTCGCCGGACTCTGACCGCCGCGCCCTTCCTCGCCACCGACGACCTGTGGCTCGACACCGATCCACCGCTACCTCTCGACATCGACGGCGAGATCCGCGGACACACTCCGGTACGCATCCGCATCGCACCCAACGCCCTCCGGGTCATGGTCACCCCCGACTTCCCCGACACCTGACCGAACGGATCCCGCCTCCGCACGGGAAAGTAAGGTGGCCGCCCGGGTCCTTCGACCCGCCTGAGCGTCTGCGCGCCGGCTCAGTGGGCGTCGGGGCTGAGGGTGCGGTAGCCGGGATGCACCCCGGTGGCGCCAGCTACCCCGACCTCGCCGGACGCGTGGCCGTCGTCACCGGTGGTTCACGCGGTATCGGCGGCCGAAGACCCCTTGCTGGCGCGGCTTGCCGGCGAGGCCTTCGCGCCCCGGCTGCCGTGAGCCGCACCTATCGCCATATTATTCACATGCAACATCATCATTTGCGGCGCATTGCGTCCGTTGACACGGTTTCATGACCAAAAATATCCAAATGTTCGCAGTTGTTTCAGGCCGACATGAGGATGGTGTGCTGCGTCACAGGGCTCGGTTGACGTCTGGTCAGCCTGGTGATCTAATCGACCTCCAGCCAGGTCACGCGCCGTTATCAGAATACTGCATTCGAGATCGACAAGGACACCGCGCGTGCATATGAAAACTTTCGGTGCACGTGCAGCGATCAGTTATCGAGTCGAAGTCGGGAGTAAGCGGGTGTTAGCGTCAGCGGAATGCTTGGCTACCGGCCGCTCTACTGGTACGTTGGACGAGATCGCCCCGGATTGTATTCGATCGGTCGCTAGAATGGGAGTTCACAAGATATGGCTGATCCACGCTATTTTTCGTTCATGCAGCGACCAAAACAGGAGTTTACCTTCGAGCTCACCGACGACGAACGGATTACCAAAGCACGAAGGATCCTCTGCGGCGAAGAAGAACACGAGACACATGTTATGGGCAGGATCAAAATCGGCAAGCAACCGTACAACCCGAACTGGACGTACTACCTCGACCCGGGAAGTATTAACTTCTTTCAAATGGCGATCAAGGTATGTGACTCTAATATGGAATACATTGAAAATCATTTGGATGAGGTGAATGGGCCATTTCTCCCAGGGTTCTACTGGTGTCCATGGGATTCAGAGCTTGTGCGCGAGGTTTCGGATAGTTAAATTGTGGCCACCCGCAGTTCGGAGGTGTCCGTCGAGGCTGCGCTTCTTGATCCCCACCCCTCTGTCCTGCAACGCAGTGGCGAACTGCTGCGCCGACCAGCCGCTGTAAATCGAGTCCCAGCGCACCCCAGCTAATGGAGCACCCCGGCAGATCGCAGCTTGTCGTTGCCGTCCATCACGGTACGACGTCGGCTAAGACGCCCCGGGTGGGCTTAGGTTCGGCGGGCTCTCGAACCCCGAACGTACCGCTTACAAGACTCCCCCTCCACGTTGACCATGGCTAGCAGCGACTTCCACTGGCCGTAGTGATCGTTCGGTGACTCCAGCGGCGCCAGTGAACGTGAGCTCGTGTCACAAGTGGTCTCATCCCCACACCGACGCTGTCGTCTCCTGAGAGAGCCGATCGGCCAAGATGGCACTGCTCGCCGGCACCACGCACGGTCAGCGGCAGAAGAGAAGGTCGTACCCGGCGACTCACCCTGCATGACTATGCACTGGTTTGCGGCTGCTGACGGCACCTTGAGCTAGCGTGCCGTGATCGTCAGACTCGCCACGTCGACTCCCAGTGTCATCCGGCACATCGTCTATCAAGGAACGTTGACTGCGTCCCAGTTACGCGGCTTCTACCATGACGTGAATCGCCTCACCCCGTACCAACTCGGCTCGACTCGGAAGGGGAAATTAGCCGTTATTAGCGGTGCCGCCGGCGCCAGGGGTGCCGATACCGTGGGTCTCGTAAAGGGTGTATCCATTGCCGTCGTTGGTGACGGTGCTTCCGGCGCCGCGGCCGTCGGATCCGTCGCCCGGGCTGCCGGGGGTGCCGCCGCTCACGAACAGCGACAGGACGGTACGAGCAGGCAGCGGGTCCACGTGCTGCCCGTCAAGCTCGGCAAGGCTCACTGCGTCAGACATTCAGATCCTCCTCGTAAGTGGCCCCCAAGGACCTGGAACAGAACACCTCATCGACACATTGTCGACTCGGCATATCCCCACCATGCCAGAAGGAGGTCGCATGACAACATGCATCCGTTCCCTAAAACTTTGCACGCCACCACCTAGCTGTGCAGCCGATTTTTGCTACTTAGTCAGGATCGAAAGATACGAAGATTCCAGAAATTGAGTACTTAGGTCGGACGTTCGGCGGGGATGGCCTGAGCTGCACGTGAGCCACCTTGCTGCTGGGAGGAGTCCCCGCTGACGATCCGCTCAGGTGCGGGAGACGCTGCCCGCGACGCGGGCGTCTACCGGATGTGGGCCGACCTAATCGCAACCAGCACCGGAGCGGCACACTGCGGTTCGAGGACAATCCGGGGGTCGCTACGGAGATTCCCCGGTCTGACCCCCTAGTTTCTAGGCGATCCGGCTACCTGCCGCTAGCCAGGGATCACCGAGGGTGGTCGTGTTCCGGCCGGCCCTACCCACGACACGTCGAGATTTCGCCTGGCTACGTAGCGATCGCATGTGCTGGCCATCGGCTGCGACCGATCGGTAGCTGGCATGGTGTAGTTCCGGGGCTGGGGACCGCCCGCTGGAGCCACGAATGAGAAAGCCCCGTGGAGCTGCCGGGTCGGGGGTCCGACAGCCTCACGGGGCTCTACCCGCCTCTATCGCAAAGGCTCATGGCGGTGTTGCAGATCTTCCAAAGATTCGCCAATCAGCATGAACGCAACCCCGGTTAAACACGGAGAGCAACCGTTGCAGCAGCAGCAACCAATCGGGCAATCCACACCACGTCATGACGCGTGCACTCCGACCGCTGCGGCCTTCTTCTCATCAGTGATCTCCGACGCCCGCCACAGTCCATCTCGCCAGAACATGACCTGCTCACCGGCACGCTGCCCGGCCCGGTAGGTCAAGGTTGCCGGGTCACGGCAGCTCCCGCAGGACCCCGCGATCGAGCGATGAGCGTCGAACAGACCATCGGTGGCGAAGGTCGAGTGGCATGCGGAACAGTGCGCTGCGCGGGCACCCGTCCATACGGCGCCGCACCCGCTGCAGGAGTGCGGACCATGCGGTGCGGCGAAACCACGAGGCGTTGCGTTGACCTGACCGCCGTTGGTGGATCCCTTGATCCCGCCGCCGGCGCTGGGGAGCGCCCACGGCTCGAAATCCAGAGGTTCTTGATCTACGTTCACCCCGACTCCTCTCTGGCACTCTCAGAGCACTATCCGCGGGTGAGCCGGGCAGACGGGTCAGCCACGCCGAACCACCATGTGGACGGCTCGGTGAGACAACGACGGAGCCCGCGAGGCCCCCTCAACCCCCCAGTTGGACGTTCCCGTGGTCTGGCTTACGCGTCGCCGGGCAAGGCCTGCGTCGGCATCCGCGCGGTGAGATCGGTCCGCACGAGTTCAAGTGGGTGGAAGACGCAGCCGTCGAGGCGGCGATCCGCCTGGAGGTAGAC
>JAODNG010000247.1 GCA_025465385.1 Pseudonocardiales bacterium | reverse complement strand
GGTCTCCCAGATGCCCTCGTCGGGCTGGTCCCAGTGGTCACAGACCCAGTCCACCACGGCGCAGACCCTGTCCCAGAGGTCGCTGGAGATGGGCTGTCCCCACTTGTCGTAGAGGTAGATTGAGTCGATCAGCGCTCCATAGCTGTCGAGTTGGAGCTGGTCGACCGCGGCGTTGCCGACCCGCACCGGGGAGCAGCCCTGGTATCCCTCAAAGTGGTCGAGGGTGCGTTCGGGCAGTTCGGTGCGTCCGTCGATGCCGTACATGATCTGCAGCGGGCCCGAGGGGTCGCCACCGCGCAGGCACAGCGTGGTCAAAAAGTTCATGAAGGCCTCGGCCTCGCCGGTGAACCCCAGCCTGAGCAGCGCGTAGACGCAGAAGGCGGCGTCGCGGATCCAGACGTACCGGTAGTCCCAGTTGCGCTCGCCGCCGAGCTGCTCGGGCAGGCTGGTCGTCGGCGCGGCCACGATCGCGCCGGTCGGTGCGTAAGTGAGCAACTTGAGGGTCAGCGCGGAGCGGTGCACCATCTCCCGCCACCGGCCGCGGTAGCGGGAGGCAGACAGCCAGCGCCGCCAGAACGCCACCGTGGCGGCGAACTGTTCCTGCGCCTCGACCTGTGGACACCCGCGCGTTATCACGTCGCCGTCGACCCGGTCGAGAGCGAACACCGCGCACTCGCCCTCGCCGAGTTTGAAATCCGTCCACGCATCCACGGCGTCGCACTCGATCGGCACCGTGGCGGTCAGCGCGAGGGAAAGGTCCGTGGACTCGAACAGGATCAGGCCGTCGTGGCGCCGTGCGGTGTGCGGCTGCAGGCCGTAGCCGAATCGGGGGGACACCCGCGCCCGGAAGGGGATCGATCCGCGCACACACAACACCCGCCGGATCAGCCGATGCCGATCGGCCTCTCCGGCGTCACCGAGCGGCATGAAGTCCTGGACCTCGCCCAGCCCGTCATCGGTGAAGAACCGGGTGATCAGTACGTTGGTGTCGGGAAAGTAGAACTGCTTGGTCGTTGCCGGCAGGTCGGCGGTCAGCTTGAATGATCCGCCCCGGTCCGCGTCGAGGATGGAGGCGAACACGCTCGGGGAGTCAAAGGACGGACAGCAATACCAGTCAATGGTGCCGTTGGCGCCCACCAGGGCCACACTGCGCAGATCACCGATCAGACCGTGCTCGGAGATCGGCAGGTAGCGGGAGGGCCCTGCCGGACCCGGGCGATCGGGTGCCTCAACCATTGCAGCCTCTTACCTCTCGGGAACCCATCCCCCACTGTCTGCCAGCCTAGGCACGATCGTGGGTCCGCGATCGGAAGCGCTTCCGCATCCGGGCACCTTGAGAAGATACGTCAGCTCATCCGAGTCGCTCGACGACACCCGACCCCACAACAGTTAAGTCGTAGTCATGCCCTGATCACGCGTCGAGGCTTCCTCGTTGAGCAGGCGGCCGGGATTGCAGCCAGCCGGTAGGGAAAATGCCCGCAGACGGGGAAGCCCGGCCATTGCCAAAGTGTCACCCTGAGTGAGGACAGCGCCGTGCCCTACGGGTCAGAAGGCCCGCTAAGTACGGGCCCAGGTCCCGCCCAACCGTCTATCGAACCCTCCAGCCCAAGTCCATACGAGCGCCAGGCCCACTGCGGGCTAGCTGACCCTCTATCCGCTAGCGGACCGGGAAATCTCCGGCCGGCTTGCGCACTCAAGCCCCCCGCTTGTGGCTGGTGACACGTTCCTTGCCGGCACCCCCAATCACCTGATCAAGACCATTCCCCGCATCAGCCGCAAGGAGGTCACCCGACACAATTCCTACGGTCACACCGCCAACCGCAAAATCGGCTGGGCACCGTTACCCATCAACTGAAGACGATCCGTCACCCATCATCTGGAACCAGACACCAACGACACAGCGAAGTGATGCTCGACACTTCGGTCGCGCTGTGCCGCACACCGACTATATAACGCCGCTCAGCAACTCTGACCGGCCACGTGGCGCATCTCTGTGACCTGCCCTATATCGTGCGGAGTATGAATGTGAGCAGCGACTTTCCCCCCGACATCGGTGTGCGGGTAGCCGAGCACGGACTCGACGCTCGTGTGGTCACCGTAGTAGGTCAGATCGACACGCCAACTGCGCTGGAACTAGCTACCTCTTTGATCGCGCAGATGACTGCTGCCCGAGTCGTGGTTGTGGACCTCGATGCTGTGAGGTTCCTGGGATCTGCCGGGCTGTCCGCGCTATTCGAGGCGAACGAACTCGCTACCCAACAAGATCATGCCCTGCGATTGGTGTGCAACTCTCGAATCGCCAACTGGGCGCTGGCGGCCGCCGGACTGCGGGATTGCTTCACCTTCGCCGATAGTGTGCCGGACGCCTTGTGCACGGTTGCTGTGTCACTTGACTGAAAGATTGCGCGGACGATCTGAAGTCGGGTTTCCAAGTCGATACCTCCGGTGGGTAAGACACGGTGTGGCGCCAGCGATGTCGTTGACGTCGACGACGACCCGCGATGCCCGGTC
>JAODNG010000235.1 GCA_025465385.1 Pseudonocardiales bacterium | reverse complement strand
ACGTCGACATTGGTCCTCGCAACGGGCACCTGTCGTCAGGGCCAACGCCCATCTGCGCTCCCCGCCGGCTGGACTCTTGACCTACCCGCTAGCTGCAACACGCCTTCTGCCACTACCGCAGCGAAGGTCTACAAGCGAGGCTCGAATCGGTACGCCGGAGCGAGGCGTGCCGCGTCACTGCCGATGATGATTGCAGCTAGCAGTAACTCGGGATTACAGCCGGCGGGAAACGCACATGGGCGCTGGCGTTGAAGACGGATCGAGTGCCCAAGGCTCATTCTCGAAGTCCCTGTTTCGCGAGCCGGTGCTTACCAAGTTCAGTTCATCACGGAGGAGAGGACCGCGTGACCGCGACAGATTTGGTAAAACCAGCCGGACAACGCGTTGAACAGTCGTTCCTGCTTCAGCGCGTGCAGCCCGCGATGACCGGTCTGATCGACGGTTCGTTGTCGACGCTGGCGCCGATCTTCGCCGTCGCGCTTGCCACCCACCGTCCTCATTACGCCTTCGTTGCCGGGCTCGCGACCGCGATCGGCGCCGGCTTCAGCATGGCCTTCTCCGAAGGACTCTCCGACTCGGGTGACCTGACCGGACGGGGCAATCCCTACCTGCGCGGCTCGATTACCGGCGCCGGAACCTTCGTCGGTGGCATTGTGCACACGCTGCCCTTCCTCATCCCGCACTATGGTGCTGCGCTCATCGTGGCCATCATCACGGTTGCCTTCGAGCTCTTCACCCTCGCTTGGATCCGCGGACGGTTCTTCCACACCGGCTTCCTGCGTTCGTTCGCCTCCGTCACGCTCGCAGGCACGATCATCGCGGTTATCAGCGCCGCACTCGGAGTGGCCGGATCGGGATGAGAGAGATGGCGCGCGGCCTGGCGGATCTGGTATCAGCCCTAGCGATTTTGGACGCAGTCCGGGATTCCAGCCAGCCAGTAGGAAAGATGGTCGCAGGCCAGGAAGAGGCGCGACCGCTAAAGCGCCAACCTTACGCATGATGAATACCGTCCCCTCGCCGGCGACTGATGCGTCGCCAGCCGCCCCGCGCACAGGGCCTGAATCCACACCGCAGCCCACGGCGGCACAGCCTGGGCATCACGGGCTAGGCCTAGCGCTCATCCTGGTGGCATCCTTTATGGTCGTTCTGGACTTCAGCATCGTGAATGTGGCGCTGCCGTCCATCCAGTACGAGTTCGGATTTCCGTCAGCTACGGTGCAATGGGTGGTCACTGGGTACGCGATCACCTTCGGCGGGCTCCTGATCCTGGGTGGCCGCGCCGCCGACTTGTTCGGTCGCCGCCGCATGTTTATTACCGGGCTGGTGGTCTTCACTGCCGCGTCGCTTGCTGGCGGCCTGGCACAGGATCCGCTGTTGCTGGTGACCTCGCGGGTCGGGCAGGGTATCGGGGCCGCGCTCGTCGCTCCTGCCGCGCTGTCCCTGATCACTACCGGCTTCGCCGAAGGTCCGGCCCGGACGCGCGCTCTGGGTATGTATGGCGCGACGGCGTCGGTCGGGTTCGTGTCCGGTTTGGTCCTGGGCGGAGTGCTGGTGGAGTTCTTCAGCTGGCGCAGCGTGTTCATGGTGAACGTGCCGGTCGGCGTGGTCGCCGTGCTGCTGGCGCCGAAACTGCTGCGCGAGTCGCTCCATCCGCGGGCGCCTGGCCGCCCGCGCCTGGATGCCGGTGGCGCGCTGCTCGTCACCATGGCGGTGGCCGCGGTGGTGTTCGCTGTATCGGAGGGCAATGTCCTCGGCTGGTTGTCCCCGGCCGTGGTGGCCGCGCTATTGCTCGCCGTGTCGGCGACGGTTGCCTTCGCGTTCGTCGAAAGCCGTCACCCCGATCCGCTGATCCGGGCGAACCTGCTGCGGCTGCCCAGCCTGCGCGCCGGGAGCATGCTTACCCTGCTGCTGGGCGTGTGGAACGGCGGCGAGATGCTGGTTCTGTCGATCTACTTCCAGCAGGTGCTACACGACTCGCCGCTGATGACCGGCCTGGCGATGGCCCCCCAAGGAGTGGTTGGGTTCGCTGCCGGTGCGTTCGGCGCTCGGCTGGCATCCCGTATCGGGATGCCGCGGTTGCTGATGCTGACGAGCGGCGCGGCCACGGTCGGCTTCCTGGTGCTGATGCGCCTGCCTGCCAGCGGCAGCTACAGCCCGGTGCTTGCAGCGGTGACGCTTGTCGGCTTCGGGACCGCCGGTATCGCGTTCGGGGCGATGGTGACCGCCAGCGGCGGGGTGTCAAATGACGACCAGGGCCTGGTCGGCGGAGTGATCAACACTAGCCGACAGATTGGGGCGGCATTGGGGGCCGCGCTGCTTCCCGCCGTGGCCGAGGTGATCAATGGCGGCGAAGTGGCCGGCATCGTCGGCGACCGCGCCGCCATGTTGGCCGGTGGTCTGGCAGCCGCTCTGGCCACGGTCGTCGCCTGGCGAGCATCGACCCAGCCCCACCTGCGACAGAGCTGACATTCACCGGCGTCGTGGTCAGGCGACGCGGGTGGGCAGGGCGACCCCGGTGAGGCGTTCGGCTTCGGCCCACAGGCGGACGTTGGTCGCGGAGTCCAGGGCCCGGCGGGGTGGCCGGGCGGTGACGGTGGGGCCGACCAAGCCGAATCGTCCGCTCGGACCGTAGTAGCCGCCGGAGACGGCATCGGGGCTGGTCGTGGCGTAGAGCAGCGGCTCGGCGCCCTGCTCAACGCCTTGTGAGGGCACGATGGCACTGAGCACAGCGTATAGGCGCGTCGGCTTGTCGCGCCCGAGGTTCGGACCCGTGGTTTGGAGGTTTGTGCGAGTGTAGCCGGGGTGTGCACCGGTGCTCATCAGGTTCCAGTCGCGCTCGGCAGCCACCACGGCGAGGTGCTGGGTGAACATGAGGTCGGCGAGCTTGGACTGAGCGTAGGAGAGATTGGCGCTGTAGCGGCGCTCCCACTGCAGGTCCTGGAAGCGGATCCGGCCGTAGTGGGCCGCAAGGCTGCTCATGGTGACCACTCGCGGCGCCTCCGCGGCGAGCACCAGTGGCAGGAGCCGGAGCGTCAGGGCGAAGGGCCCGAGGAAATTGCTGCCCATCTGCAGCTCGAATCCGTCGGCTGTGGTCATGCGGGTGGGCGGAGCCATCACCCCAGCGTTGTTGACCAGCAGGTCCAGGGGTGCGCCGTCAGCAAGGAGCCCGTCGGCGAATTCCTGGACCGAGGTCAGGTCTGCCAGGTCGATCCGGCGCACCTCGAGATGGGCGTCCGGGTGCTGCGCGAGGATCTCGGCGCGGGCCTGCTCGCCCTTGGCGACGGAGCGGACGGCCATCACGACACGGGCCCCGGCACCGGCGAGCCGCCGGGTGGTTTCCTTGCCCGTGCCGCTGTTGGCGCCGGTGACGACGGCGAGCTTGCCGCTCTGGTCAGGGACGATGTACATGGTGACTCCTCTGCCGCATCCTAGAGACTAGCGGTCTGTTACAATCGCAAGCTAACAGACCATCGGTCTTCTGACAAGAGACCGGAGGTCTGTAGACTGTGATGATGACCTCGTTCAAGCGCGCGCGCAGCGAGGAGCAACGCACCCAGCGCAGGCGGATGATCCTGGACACCACGGCCGCGATGCTGGCCGAGATGCCCGTGGCACACGTCAGCCTCAACGAGCTGAGCCGACGGGTCGGTCTGGCGAAGTCCAACGTGCTGCGCTACTTCGAGTCTCGCGAGGCCGTACTGCTCGAACTGCTCGACGCCGCCTCCCAGGAGTGGCTGGAACAGCTCCACGACGCACTGACCGCCGCGGTCAACCCCAACGCATCACCGGCCGAGCGTGGCGACCAGTTGGCCGGCACGCTCGCGATCTCGCTGACAGGCCGCCCGGTGTTGTGCGACCTGATCAGCACGCAGGCAGCGGTGCTCGAGCACAACGTCTCCCCTCAGCTCGCCGCGCAGTACAAGCGGGCCGCCATCGCCAGCGTCGGCGTCCTGGCCCGGCTGATCCTCCAACACGTGCCTGAGCTCGGCGAGCGCGACGCGCAGCGGCTCGCCGTCGCCACCATCCTGGTGACCAGTGCGGTGTGGACCCACGCACGTCCAGCAGCCGCGATGTTGGCGGCCTATGAGGCCGACCCATCGCTAGCCTCCATGCGGTTCGACTTCACCACAACACTGCGCGAGACGCTCGAGGTACTCACCACAGGACTGCTGGCACGTCCATCGCGCTGACCCGTCAAGCGACCGTCACACGGTCGGCAAGGCGCGGAGCAGGCACGCCAGGATTGCAGCCAGCCGGTAGGAAAGATGGCCGCCGGCCGGAGAGACAGCCGACCGCTGAAGCGGCAATCTTGCTCCTGACAGGCCGCCGCGCCGCATTATGCCGCGCCGGTTGATCGCTGAGGAGGGAGCGAGCGGTGATGCGCCGAGTACTGGTCACCGGCTCCCGGGCGTGGACCGACAGCTTCACCATCCGCGGCGTCCTCGCTGCGGTGTGGGGTGGTGGGACCGCGCTCTTGGCGTCCGCTGCCTGCCCCGCCAGCGCCGACGAGATCGCCGAGACGATCTGGACCCTGACACCCGACCTGCACGGCGGGCTGTGTGCAGGTCACCCGTACCCAAGCCCGTGGGACTCGGAGCTCGATGGTGTGCTCGAGTCCGCGGCGCAACGCGCTCGGCGCCACCGCGAAGCGCAGGCCATCTGTCGGCGGTGCCCGATCATGGCCGCCTGCCTGGCCACGCGGACAGGGAACCCGCAGCTGGGTGCAGGGGTATGGGGCGGCGAGGTCTTCCTGGAGAAGACGGCCGGTCAGCATGACGCGTGCATCGGAGAGTCCGGTGCATGGCCCGGCCTGTGTGGTCCTCCCCGACGCACGGGTCGGGCGCTGCGAACGTGGCGAGAAGTCAGTCGGCGACGTCCGCCTGGGCCACGACGTGGTTCGGTGTAATCCGCACCAGCAGCTCGCCGGGCATCGCATTGCGCCGACCGTACGCCTCGGCCCGTTCTGGACCCATGTAACGGTCGGCGATCCGGATGGCCCACTCCAGCAGCGGCCCAGGGTCCTCGGTGATCTCAGCGATCCCGTTGATAACCACGAAGGAGTACGGCGGCGTCTCGTCGTCGACGCACAGACAGACCCGAGGCTCACGCCGGAGAGCCTTGCCCTTCACCGAGTCGGCCCCGGTGGTCAAGACGACGGTGCCGTCGTAGTCGAGGTCGAACCACACAGGGGCGACGTGGGGGCGCCCGTCGGCCCGAGTGGTGGCCAGCTTCCCGGTACGGGTGCCTTCGGTGAGAAACCGCCGGTACTCGGCTTCTTCCATGACGTGCATGGCCGCACATCATCTCATCTCAAGACGGTCGTCGCCGCCCCACGGTAGAGCTCAGTCACGGTGGCGATGTCGGCGTCATCCAGACCGGACGCCGCGGCTTTTTCATAGAGCCGGTGCACCACCTGGGCGGCCGGCAGCTCGACATCGGCGTCCTGGGCGATGTCGAGTGCCAAGCCGGCATCCTTGGCGCCCAGCACGGTGGTCCACCACCCCTCCTGCGAGCCGGTCAGCACGCCTTCGAACCGGTTCTTCAACCCAGGCGCTACAAGGGGGCTCGTGCCGAGCAGGTCCCGCAGCTGGTCATCCGAGAGACCTCCCGAGCGACCGACGGCGAACGACTCGGCCAGGGCGACCACCTCCGACAGCAGTAACAGGTTCGTCGCCAGCTTGGCGGTGATGGCCAGCGGTGCGGTGTCATATCGCCGCACGGTTTTCGACAGCGACGACAGGACGGGGCGCAGGTGGTCCACGACGCCGGCGTTGCCGCCGGCGAGAAACACTGCCTGGCCTGCCCGCACCGCAACGGGGCTGCCGACAACGGGCATCGCGAGGAACCGGGCGGGGAAGGTCTCGGCCAGCTCGCCGCTGAGCTGCGGCGACACCGTCGAGCAGTCGACATAGATGCTCTTCGCCCCGATCGACGACCGAAGCTCCCCCAACGCCACTGCCCGGACCGCGTCATCGTTGGCCAGCATGGTGATCGCGACATCGGCACCGTCCACGGCGTCGGTGACACTGTGCGCTTCCCAGGCGCCCGCGGACATAACGTCGCTGGCCTTGCCCTTCGAGCGGTTCCACACTGCCACCCCGTGGCCGCCCTCAAGCAGCCTTGCGGCGAGCGCACGCCCCATGCGTCCCATGCCTAACACTGCGACGTGCATCCCAGCCTCCTCGATCACTGCCGTGCCGTTCCGAGTCTGAACCGCCAGGTCGCCGTGGACGGGCGTCGTCGAGCATCGCCTTCACCCAACAAGACTCACGCCCTCGAGATTGGCCCTTGCGGGATCGTCCGTCTTCGACGCCAGCATCCAGTTGGGATTCCTGTTGGCTGCAGTCCCGAGGTACCTGTTAGCCGCACCGATGTACGAAACAGCGGCGTCCTCAGCTCTGGATGACTTGACGTGACACGCGGGCAGGCTGCCTGCAGAGCGCACTGGCAGCCGCGGTGCGATCCTGGTGTCATGACGCTGCGCTGTCTTATTGTTGATGACAGCCCTCGGTTCCTCGCTGCCGCTCGTGGCTTGTTGGAACGTCAGGGGGTGTTGGTTGTCGGTGTGGCGTCGACGGGTGCTGAGGCCGTCGAGCGGGCTACTGAGTTGCGCCCGGATGTCGCGCTGCTTGATATCGATCTTGGTGGGGAGAGTGGTTTTGATGTTGCCCGGCGGTTGTCCCGGGAGGCCTGCCTGGCGAGTACTCGGATGATTTTGATTTCGACGCATGCTGAGCAGGACTACACCGATTTGATCGCGGCGAGCCCGGTGGTGGGTTTCTTGCCGAAGTCGGGGTTGTCGGCCGAGGCGATTCGCGCGTTGATCACCTGTCGTGGTGATGGTCGTCCGGCTGATCCGGTCAGCGGGCCTCGAGGAAGGTGACGACGGCCAGGACCCGACGGTGATCGTTGTCGGTTTCCGGGAGCCGTAGCTTGGCCAGGATGCTGCGGACGTGTTTTTCCACGGTGCCCTCGGTGACCCAGAGCCGGCGGCCGATGCCGGCGTTGGAGCGGCCCTCGGCCATCAGCGCTAGTACCTCGCGTTCCCGGCTGCTCAGCACCGCCAGCGGGTCATTGCGCCGCCGCGCGGAGACCAGTTCGGCGACCAGCGCGGGATCGACCACCGAGGCGCCCTTGGCGATGCGCTGCAGCGTTTCCACGAATTCCGTCACGTCGGTGACCCGGCTTTTCAGCAGGTAGCCGATCCCCCGGCCGCTGGCCAGCAACTCCATCGCATGCTCGATTTCAGCATGCGCCGACAACACCACAATCCCGGTGGTAGGCAACTCCTGGCGGATCACCCGAGCCGCCTCCAACCCCTCAGTGGTATGCGTCGGCGGCATCCGGATATCGACCACCACCAGCTCCGGTGCCTGCTCGCGGACCAACGCCAGCAACTGCGGCCCATCACCGGCCTGACCCACCACCGCAAAACCCGACCGCTCCAACAAACTGGCCAGACCCTCCCGCAACAACAC
>JAODNG010000224.1 GCA_025465385.1 Pseudonocardiales bacterium | reverse complement strand
GACCGGGCCTGGGACGAGGGTTGGGTAGTCCCGCAACCCCCCGCTGCGCGCACCGGCCAGAAGGTCGCCGTAGCCGGGTCCGGTCCGGCCGGGCTGGCAGCAGCCCAGCAGCTGACCCGGGTAGGGCACGACGTGGTGGTGTACGAGCGTGCGGACCGGATCGGCGGGCTACTGCGCTACGGCATTCCCGAATTCAAGATGGCCAAGCACCGGCTGAACCGGCGGCTGGATCAGATGCGTGCCGAAGGCACCGAGTTCCGGGCCGGCGTCGACGTCGGGATGGATGTCACTGCCGAGGAGCTGCGTGAGGAATTCGATGCCGTGGTGCTCGCCGGCGGGGCCACGGCGTGGCGGGACCTGCCCGTGCCTGGTCGCGAGTTGGCCGGGATCTACCAGGCGATGGAGTACCTGCCGCCGTCAAACCGGGTGCAGGAAGGCGACATTGCCCGGTCGCCGATCGACGCCGAAGGCAGACATGTTGTGATCATCGGTGGAGGCGACACCGGCGCCGACTGCCTGGGTACCGCGCATCGGCAGGGCGCGGCCTCGGTGACCCAGCTGGAGATCTTGCCGACCCCGCCGGAGCGCCGCCCAGAGACCCAGCCCTGGCCTACCTACCCGATGATCTATCGGGTCTCCTCGGCCCACGAGGAGGGCGGCGAACGGCTGTTCGCGGTGAGCACCCAGCAGTTCCTCGGCGACGCCGATGGCCGGGTGTGTGCGCTACGGCTGGCTCAGGTGGTCTTGTCCAACGGCAAGTTCGAACCGGTACCGAATAGCGAGCAGGACGTGCCCGCCGATTTGGTGCTGCTGGCGATGGGCTTCGTCGGGCCGGAGAAAGGCAAGCTACTCGAAGGGCTCGGCGTCGACTACGACGTACGCGGCAACGTCGCGCGCGACGCATCCTTCATGACCAGCGTGCCGGGCGTCTTCGTCGCCGGAGACATGGGCCGCGGGCAGTCGCTGATCGTGTGGGCCATCGCCGAAGGCCGCGCTGCCGCCGCCGGCGTGGACCGCTACCTCACCGGCCGCGACGTCCTCCCCGCCCCTATCGCGCCTACCGACCGGCCCATGGCCTAGCGGCCCCGTGAGTGGCGAGGCGAGCTATAGCTGGCCTCGCCGCTCACGGGGGTTACGGCAAACGACCCGCTGGGACATTTCATGCGGGTGAATCGGGAAACTCGAGATCGGCGAGCAGCAGCGCGTGGTCGCTGCCCGCAGCCGCAGCGTCGTCGGCCAGGCACTGAACGTCGAGCACCGTGAGACCGGGAGTGGCCCACAGGTGGTCGTCGCCGGCGTTGAGCACGTGGTTCAGGTGGTGAACCGGGCCCGGACCCAACAGCGGATCGGCGCAGTCAGGTACCCGGAGACCAGCGTCGATGCCGAAGATGACCGGGCCGGGCAGATCAATGAGCCAGCTAGCGATCCCAGCGTGAAACGCTTGCTGCAGTGCGGCGGCGGGCACGCCAGATGGCTGGCGACCGTGGAAACTGCATACGGTCAGCAGGTCGCCGGTGGACAATGCCACTTGGGCCGCCACCGTCCGCCACAAGAACCCGGGTCGCGCCGGCTCGGTGATGTCGAACGGTGCCTCGTCCAGCACCTGGGCATCGAGCAGCGCTGTGCTAGAAACACCGAGCACGGCGCATCCCAGCCGATACTCGCTGGCCCGCGGCTTGCACAGGTCGGTGGACAGCGCGCCCCAGGAGAATTGCCTGGACTTGCGGTGCATCCGCTCGTGCGCGGACGGGTGCGGCAGCAGCGCGCGGTAGACCGGCCGGCCGATCTCCTGGAGCAGCGCAAGGTCAGGCTGCAGCCGACGAAGAAGCTCGACTTTGGCGTCCAGCAGCCCGGTCGGTCGGGAATCGACGTTCCAGCTCACCACCCGAATGCGCACCGGCGTTACTGGCCCGCGCCAGGAGCCCGATACTCCGCGACCCGGTGGATCTCGGGCACGAATCCCCATACCGATCCCAGCCGCCCGAGTTCGAAGTCTCCGCTGACCCGCTTGCGATAGGACGCATCAAGGATGGGGCGCTCGTCGATCCCTTGGGTTATCGCCAGGCATGGCGCCCGGTAGGCGCAGGTCGAACAGTTATCCCAGGAAGGGTTCGGGTACATCCGCAGTGCCGGATCGGTCATGTCCTGGATTTCCAACGCTACGGCGACGCCGTGCCGGGCGATTTCCAGCTTCGCCCGCGGGATATGGGTGCGGCGGAACGACTCAGTGGCCCGCTGTGTCGTGATCCCACCAGCCCCCGGCACCGCCCGCACGTGGACCTTCGGCTTGCCTGCGGCCGGCACCGCAGCGCGCATCTCATTGTGAATGGTGCCTTCGAGGTCGGCCAAAAAACCCAGCTGCCAGGCCCAGCTCCGGGTCAGCGCCTGCTCGTCGAGCCGCAACTGGTCGAGCTCCGGCCACTGCGGACCGGTGACGATCCGATGCTCGACGAGCCAGTACAGCTCATGGTCATCGATCACCACCAGGTCGATCCGCACCCGGAATTGCAGCGGCCGACCGTCCGCGGTGATCAGGCCACTGTCCGGGTCGGCTGGGTCGGGCAAAGCGATGTCGAACTGCGAGGCGACCTGGATTGGAGTGAAACGATCGACGTCGCTGGCCCATTCGAAATAGCGCTGGAGCATGCCGGTGCCCAGCTCCAGGTGCTCCTCCCAGTCCTGGACCTGGTCAGCTGATAACTCACGGGTCTGGGTGTAGGCATCGCGCTGCCGGCGCATCGACTTCTCGAAACCGGCGACGGCCAGCGGTCGCACGATCGCCCGGTTCCAGTCCCACATGCCAGGGAAGTAGTAGACATCGAGCGCGTCGTGGATCGCTTCGCCGAGGTCGAACACCTGCGCCGGCTCGATCCGCTCGTAGTCCTGCCGTTCCCGCGCACCGAGGTCCCAGGCCCGGCGGCATTGCCGGAACAGTCGGTTCTCCCACGGTCTGGCCACATAGTTCACGCTCACGGCCACCTCCTGCCGCCCGCATCCGAAGTCCGAGCGTACCGTGACCAAGGTCCCGCATACGTCTGCATATGGCGGTATGGTGATCTGTATGCGAACAACGCTCAACCTTCCGGACGGCCTGGTGGCACAAGCCAAGGCCCAAGCGGCGGCGAGCGGCCAAACACTCACCAGCCTGATCGAAGAGGGCCTGCGACTGGTGCTGCAAAAGCACGACGTCCCCTGCCCGGCCGCACCCGAACCGCTGCCCGCCTATGGAGACCCGGCCGGGCGCATCCTCGTCGATCTGGGCGATCATGACGCGGTATGGAGAGTCCTCGACGAAGACCGACACGCGTGATCCTGCCGGACGTCAACATCCTGGTGTATGCATTTCGCCGGGAAGCCGAGCAGCACGAGCGTTACGCAGCCTGGCTGGCCGCCATGGTCGCGGGCGCCGATGAGCTCGCGCTGCACGACACTGTGCTCGCCGGGGTGGTCCGGCTCGTCACCAACCCGAGGATTTTCAGCGACCCGGCCCCGATGCCGACGGCACTGGACTTCATTGCGCGAATTCGTGCAGCACGACGAGCCCGCTGGCTGCCGTCAAGCGATGCGGCATGGACTGACTTCGAACGCTTGGTCGCGCAGGACCGGGGCCTGCGGGGCAACCTGGTGCCAGACGCGTTACTGGCAGCGCTGGCCCGCGCCCACGGCTGCCGGATCGCGACCGCCGATCGCGGCTTCGCCCGGTTCCCCGGCGTCCACACCGTCGACCCCGCAGCCTAGCTTGAACCTTTCCCGCGGTGTGGGTGGGATCAGCCCACACCTAGGTGGCGAGCGATGAGGATGCGTTGGACTTCGCTGGTGCCTTCACCTATTTCTAGAACTTTGGCGTCGCGGTAGAAGCGAGCTACCGGATAGTCGTTCATGAATCCGTACCCGCCAAAGACTTGGGTGGCGTCTCGGGCGTTGTCCATCGCCGCATTCGAGGAGACCAGCTTCGCAATGGCGGCCTCTTTCTTGAACGGTTCGCCGCGCAGCATCCGCTCGGCGGCATGGTAATAAGTCAGCCGGGCGGCGTGCGTCCGCGCCTCCATGTCAGCAATTTTGAACTGGATCGCCTGATAGCTGCCGATGGCGTGACCGAAGGCGTGCCGCTGCCGAGCGTAGGATACGCATTCGTCAATACAGCCTTGGGCCAATCCTACCCCGAGCGCGGCGATCGCGATGCGGCCCTCATCGAGAATGGCCAGGAACTGCGCATAACCTCGGCCGCGCTCGCCGAGTAGGTTGCTCAGCGGCACCCGGCAGTCGTCGAAGAACAGCCCGCGGGTGTCCGAGCACCGCCATCCGACTTTGGAGTAACTCGCAGAGACCCTGAAGCCCGGGTGCCCGGCGGGGACCATGATGGTGGAGATCTCCTTGCGACCCCCGCAGACGCCGGTGATCGCGCTGACGGTGACCACAGATGTGACGTCGGTGCCCGAATTGGTGATGAATGCCTTGGATCCGTTGATCACCCAGTCGTCGCCATCGCAGTGGGCGGTGGTGCGGGTAGCGCCCGCGTCGGATCCCCCACCGGGCTCGGTGAGACCGAAGGCCCCGAGCCGTTGGCCCGTGCATAGCTCCGGAAGCCATCGTTGCTTCTGCTCCTCGGTGCCGAACCGGAAGATCGGCATCGCGCCCAGCGACACGCTGTCTTCCAGCGTGATCGCCACCGACGAGTCCACCCGAGCCAGTTCCTCCAGCGCCAGGCACAGAGCGAAATAGTCGCCGCCCATTCCGCCGTACTGCTCGGGGAAGGGCAACCCGAACAATCCCATCGCACCCATCTTCGCGACCAGCGCATAGGGGAAGGTGCCATGCTCGTAGAGATCCGCGATGACTGGGGCAACCTCCTTGCGGGCGAACTCCTCGACGGTGGCACGCAGCGCCGAGTACTCCTCACTGAGTTCCATGCGCCTCCCTTCGGTCGGGCGCACTCACGAGCACCAGCAGCATGGTGTCGCGCTCGACGGTGGCACCGGGGCGGGCACGCAGCTCGCGAACCACGCCGTCGACCGGCGCGGTGAGTACATGCTCCATCTTCATCGCTTCGAGCACGAGTAGCCGGGCGCCTGCGCTGACCTGCTGACCCTCGGCGACGTCGACGGCGATGATGGTGCCGGGCATCGGCGCGCGCACGGCCCCGGCGGCGCCCTGCTCGGAGCGCCGCGCGGCGTCGAGAGGCTGTTGCTCGTGCAGCTCCCAGCTGTGCCCGTCGCGGCCAAACCACACCGCAACGCCGTCGGCCGCGCAGCTGTAGCGGCGCGTGATCTGACCAACTGTGACGATCAGGTCGCCGTCATCCCACCAGGCCGACGCGCGGGTCGGAGCACCGTCGCCGACTACAACCTCGGCGCTGGTGGCCCGGCCCCGGGTTCGGACCTCGACTGGACCTTCACCACTGGCCTGCACTTGCCAACGGGTCCAGGCAGGCTCGCCGATCCGCCAACCGCCGGGCAGCGCGAACGGATCCACCACCGGACCGGTGGGTTCCAATGCCAACAGGGCACGCAATGCGGCTGCGGCCAGCGCGTCTTCAGGCACGTCAGCACTGGGCGGCTTGCGACGCTCCACCAGCCCGGTGTCCAGCTTTCCGGCCTGCACGTCGGCATCAGCGAGCAGGCCGCGCAGGAACGCCACGTTGGTGCCCAATCCCAGGATGCTGGTCTGGGCCAACGCGGCGTCCAGCCGGCGCAGCGCGGTCTCCCGGTCCGGACCGTGCGCGATGACCTTGGCCAGCAGAGGGTCATAGTCAGTGCCCACGGTATCGCCGACCCGCAGGCCGGAGTCGACGCGAACGCCCGCGGGTTCACGGAGCTGGAGGACGCGCCCTCCGGTGGGCAGGAACCCGTTGGCGGGATCTTCGGCGTAGATCCGCGCCTGCATCGCGTGGCCGGCTGCGGCGACGTCGTCCTGGCGCAACCCGAGCCGCTCCCCCGCGGCGATCCGCAGTTGGTAGGCGACCAGGTCCAGCCCGGTGACGAGTTCAGTGACGGGGTGCTCGACCTGCAACCGGGTGTTCATCTCCAGAAAGAAGAAGTGATCTGGGGTATCCGCCGGCACGATGAACTCGACCGTGCCCGCGCCGGTGTACCCCACGGCCTGCGCGACGGCCACCGCGTACTGACCCATCCGGGCTCGGGTCGCAGCGTCGAGCAGTACCGACGGCGATTCTTCGATGATCTTTTGGTGCCGCCGCTGCAGGCTGCACTCGCGCTCACCAAGATGGACTACCGCGCCGTGCGCGTCCGCCAGTACTTGGATCTCGATATGCCGCGCGGTGGCGATGAACTGTTCGACGAGCAGCGCGCCGTCGCCGAAGGCGCCGCGGGCCTCCCGGCGGGCGCTGGCGATGGCCTCCGGCAGGTCCTGCGCGCGGCGAACCACCCGCATGCCTTTGCCGCCACCCCCGGCAGACGGCTTGAGCAGCACCGGGTAGCCCAGCACGTCGGCCGCAGCGGCCAACGCGTCATCATCGCAAGCCCCGCCGTCGCTGCCCGGGATCACCGGTATGCCCGCGGCCGCCACCATCGACTTGGCTCGGATCTTGTCGCCCATCGCCTCGATGGCGGCGGCCGGCGGTCCGACGAAGATCAGACCGGCGCAAGCGCAGGCCCGGGCGAAGGCGGCATTCTCCGAAAGGAACCCGTAGCCGGGGTGCACGGCCTGCGCGCCGGTGCGGGCCGCCGCGTCCAGTATCGCGTCGATCGACAGATAGCTCGCAGCCGCCGTCGGTGGACCGATCCGGACGGCGACGTCGGCGTCACGGACGTGCCGAGCGCCGGCATCGGCGTCGCTGTACACAGCCACTGAGCGCAAGCCCATCGCGCGCAGCGTGCGGATCACCCGGACCGCGATTTCGCCGCGATTGGCCACCAGCACGGTATGGAACATGCCGCTCACATCCGGAAGATTCCGAAGCGGCTGGACTCAACCGGTGCGTTGGCGCAGGCGGACAGCGCCAATCCAAGCACCATCCGGGTGTCCGCGGGGTCGATCACCCCGTCGTCCCACAGCCGGGCCGTCGAGTAGTAAGGGTTGCCCTGGTACTCGTACTGGTCACGGATGCGCTGCGCGAAAGCCACATCGCCTTCTGGGTCGTCAGCGCCCCGGACGGCACCGAGGACCGTGGCCGCCTGCTCCCCGCCCATTACTGAGATCCGCGCATTGGGCCACATGAACAGAAAGCGTGGCGAGTACGCTCGGCCACACATGGCGTAGTTGCCGGCGCCGAATGAGCCGCCGATGATGACGGTCAGCTTGGGCACCCGCGTGGTCGCGACGGCGGTGACCATTTTCGCACCGTGTTTCGCGATGCCGCCGGCCTCATACTCCCGGCCCACCATGAATCCGGAGATGTTCTGCAGGAACACCAGCGGAATGCCGCGCTGGTCGCACAGCTCGATGAAATGTGCACCTTTCAGTGCCGACTCGCTGAACAGGATCCCGTTGTTCGCTACAATGCCCACCGGATGACCGTGCAGCCGGGCGAAACCGGTGACCAGGGTGGCGCCGTATTCGGCTTTGAACTCGGAGACGCGACTGCCGTCGACGATCCGGGCGATCACCTCGCGGACGTCGTAGGCGGTGCGCGAATCCACCGGCACCACGTCGTAAATCCCGTCCACGGAAGGCTCCTCGGTGGCGATGACCTCCCACGGCCGGGGCGAGCGGGGGCCGAGCGTGCCGACGATGGAGCGGACGATCCGCAGCGCGTGAGCGTCGTCGTCGGCGAGGTGATCGGTTACCCCGGAGACCCGTGAGTGCAGCTCGGCCCCGCCGAGCTCCTCGGCGGTCACCACCTCACCGGTGGCTGCAGCGACCAGCGGCGGTCCGCCGAGGAAGATCGTGCCCTGGTTGCGAACGATCACCGCCTGGTCGCTCATCGCGGGCACGTAGGCGCCGCCCGCGGTGCATGAGCCCAGCACCGCCGCGATCTGCGGGATCCCGCGTGCGGACATCGTCGCCTGGTTGTAAAAGATCCGGCCGAAGTGCTCCCGATCAGGGAACACCTGATCCTGCTCGGGCAGGTAGGCCCCGCCGGAGTCGACGAGGTAGATGCACGGTAAGCGGTTGTGCAACGCCACCTCCTGGGCGCGCAGGTGTTTCTTCACCGTTATCGGGTAGTAGGTGCCGCCTTTGACGGTGGCGTCGTTGGCGACGATCACGCATTCCCGTCCGGCCACCCGGCCGATTCCGGTGATGATGCCCGCGGCGGGGGCCTCGTCGCCGTACATGCCGGTGGCCGCGAGCGGCGACAGCTCCAGGAACGGGCTCGACGGGTCCACCAGCAAGTCGACCCGGTCGCGGGGCAACAGCTTGCCGCGCCCGACATGCCGCTGCCGAGCCCTGGCCGATCCACCCAGCCGAGCTCTCTCGAGCCGCTCGCGCAGGTCGGCAACCAGCGCCGAGTGCGTCCCCACCAGGCCCTTCACATCCTCACGTTAGCGCCGATCGCGCTGCTGCGGCCTAGGCGCGGCCGGGGACGTTGAGCGCTACGCGGTAGAGGGATGTTTTGGCGGTGATGTAGAGGGTCTTGCGGTCGGGGCCGCCGAAGGTGCAGTTGGAGGGCACCTCGGGGACCACGATGGTGCCCCACGTCATGCCGTTGGGCTTGTACACCTTCACACCGGCGTCGGTGGCCACATAGACGTTTCCCGCGTCGTCCACCGCCATCCCGTCACCGCCGCCACCCGTGTAAGGCACGAACATTGTGGGCGGTCCCAGGGAGCCGTCAGGTTTGACGGGGAACTTGCGCACCAGCCCAGCCGCGGTGTCGTCCACATAGAGTGTCTTGTCGTCCGGCGACAGCGCCACGCCGTTGGGACGGTTCATGTCGCTGGACTCGAGGTGCAGCGTGCCGGCCGGGTCGACCCGGAATACGCCCTGGAAGTCGAGCTCGCGGGCCTGGCCGGCGGGGACCCCATAGGGCGGATCGGTGAAGTAGATGGTGCCGTCGCTGCGGGTGATGTTGTCGTTGGGCGAGTTCAGTCGCTTGCCCTGCCAGCGGTCCGCCACCGTCACCACGGTGCCGTCGGCCAGTGTGCGCGACACCCGCCGGTTGTCGCCCTCGCTCGCGATGAGCCGCCCCTGCGGGTCGAGCCCGAGCCCGTTGCTCAGGCCGCTCGGCTTCCGGAAGACCGTGACGGTGGCGGGTGGCTGAAGCTCGTGGATGGTGCTGGCGGGTATGTCGGAGAAGAGCAGCACGGCTCTGGAAGCGATCCAGACCGGACCCTCAGTGAAGGTGAACCCGCCGCGAACCATCTGCACGGCGCCCCGCCCCATCAGGGGATTCGGATCCTTCGCTGATCCCGAGGAGCTGTCGCAGGCCGGACCGAGAGCTACCGTCGAAAGAGCGGCGCCCATGAGGGCGACGCGGACGATGCGTTTCGGGATCCGCATGGCGGCGCGAGCATACCCGCCGGGCCGGGTCATGAGCCGATGGCTTGGGGAAAGGTGAACAGCCGGTCGGGGTCATAACGCTGCGCCACCTGGCGCAACCGGGTCAGGTTGTCGCCGTAGTAGGCCTGCGCCCAGTTCGGCATGCCGGCATCGAGGTAATTGACGTATGCGCCGCTGCCGACGATGCCAGCCAGCTGGTCCCGCATCTGGGCCATCGACGAAGCCGCGGCTGCCCGGCCGGTCGGGGACGTTGCCAGGTAGATCTGCATGGTGGCCAGTGCGCCTCGGTGCGGAAACGCCGTGTCTCCCGACCGGATCCGGCTGACCGCGCCGCGGAGTCCGTCGATCATCACGATCACCCGCCGGCCGTCGAACACGGAGACGATCTGGCCAGGATCCGTCACCGGCTCGGTCACGATCCGGGACGTGGCCACGAACGCCTCGCGATTCCACTGCTGGCCACTGGCCTGGTCGTGGCACTCGGCGGCCGATCTGTCCGAGCAGCCGGCGAAGTAGCGCATCGCATCGAGACAGTCGTGCTCGGCGACGGTGCGTCGCGTCGGCTGAAGGTTGCCGATCCGGTGGGTCAGGTCAGTGAGCAGGGGGTCCAACCCGATTGCCGGTCCGACGTAGCAGCCAATAATAGTGCAGCTCGGCGGGCTGCCGCCGATGATGTTGCATTTCGACCATAGCTCGTCGGGCATGCTGATGATCCACTGCTGCCACCCGCCCAGCACATCGGCCACCGATCCCGCCGGGAAATCGAGCTGGAATACGGTCAGCTGCGGTGCCGGGACCGTGTCGAAGGTGAACGACGTGACGATGCCGAAGTTGCCGCCGCCACCGCCGCGCAACGCCCAGAACAGATCCGGCTCGGCCGACACAGACACCGTGCGGGACGCGCCATCCGCCGTGACCACGGTCGCCGACACCAGCCGATCGCAGGTCAGCCCGTACTTGCGGGACAGCACCCCGATCCCTCCGCCGAGCGTGAGACCAGCGATCCCGACCGATGGGCAGGAACCCGCCGGCAAGCACCGCCCGGCACTCGCGAGGGCGGTGTAGACGTCGATCAGCCGGGCGCCGCCACCGATCACCGCTGTGCCGTCGGTGTTGACTTCCACGCTGGACATGCCGGACAGGTCGACGATCAGCGCACCGTCCGGTGTCGAGTAGCCGGCGTAGCTGTGCCCACCACTGCGAGCGGCGATCGGCGCCCGGGCCGCAGCGGCGGCCGACACGCAAGCCTGCACGTCCTCGATACGCCGGCACTGTGCGATAGCGGCCGGCGTCCGGTTGTCGAACAACAGGTTGAACGATCGGCGGGCCAGGTGGTAGCCGGGCTGGTCCCGGGTAATCAGTGGACCGGACAGTTTCCTGGCCAGCGCCGGAAAGTTGACCGGCGGGTCCGAGGTCCCCCGTTGCAGCGGCGAGGTGGTCTGCGTGCCACCGCAGCCGGTCAACGCGGCCGCGGCCGCACCAAGGCCGGCGGCATGCAGCAACGCGCGCCGGTTGATTGGCACCGTGCCGACACCTCCATACCTGGACGCAATCGCGGCCAGCCACCTGCCGAACCCTAGTCAGCGAGCGTTGTGAAAGATAATGCCCAGCACGTGGCGGTCGCCGGAGTGCACCGCGCTGACGCCATGGCGCATTTGGACCCGGTGATAGCCGCGGGTGCCCCGCTTGGGTCGGTGCCGGACAGGAAAGATCACCGCCTGGCCCTGGCTGGGGCGGGCCACCATCGGCCGGGACTGCTGGCGTGGCCGCTGCTCGACGAACACGCTCTCCCCGCCGGTGAAGTCCTCATCGGGCTTGCTGAGCATGACCAGGAACTGCAGCGGAAAGGTCAGGTCGCCGTAGATGTCCTGATGTAGGCAGTTGTACCCACCCGGGCCGTAGCGCAGCACCAGCGGCGTGGGTTTGTGCTGGCCCAGCGTGGCGCACTCGTCGAGCAGACCATCGAGGGTGTCGGGAAACCGGTGCTCACCCAGCCGCTGCGCCCACCGGTTCGCGACCGCTGCCAACGGCGGGTAGAGGCGCTCCCGCAGGGTCTGCACCAGCGGCGGCAACGGATCAGCGAAGTAGCGGTAGCTGCCCTCACCGAAGGCATGCCGCGCCATCACGACGGTGGCGCGAAACCGGGCGTCGTCGTCGAACATGTCGACCAGCTCAGCGCACTGCTGGGGTGACAGCAGGGGCGGTGTCATGGCGAAGCCCGAGCCGTCGAGCTGACTTTCCAACGCCGACCAGTCGAGATCAGCCAGCGCGGGCAGTTCGGACTCAGCAGGCCGAATCACGATCTCGCCAGCCTTGCTCATCACGGTCCTC
>JAODNG010000210.1 GCA_025465385.1 Pseudonocardiales bacterium | reverse complement strand
CCCGTCAGGCGTGACGTTCATCAGGTTCACCAGCGCGCCCTGCCGGTCGGCGAAGAGCAGGCCGTCCCATTCCCGGCCCCAGATCACCTTGATGACGTTCCAACCGGCGCCGCGGAAGAACGACTCCAGCTCTTGAATGATCTTGCCATTGCCTCGCACCGGACCGTCGAGGCGCTGCAGGTTGCAGTTCACCACGAAGGTGAGGTTGTCCAACCCCTCGATGGCCGCGACTTGGATCTGCCCGCGGGACTCGGGCTCATCCATCTCACCGTCGCCGAGGAATGCCCACACGTGCTGATCAGAAGTGTCTTTGATGCCGCGAGCCTGCAGGTAACGGTTGAGCCGAGCCTGGAAAATCGCGTTGATCGGCCCCAGGCCCATTGAGACGGTGGGGAACTCCCAGAAGTCCGGCATCAGCCGCGGGTGCGGGTAGGACGGCAGGCCGCCACCTGGGCCGGCGTGGGAGAACTCCTGACGGAACCCGTCAAGTTGGTCGGTGGACAGCCGGCCTTCCAGGAAAGCCCGGGCGTAGATACCGGGGGACGCGTGACCCTGGATGAAGACCTGGTCGCCGCCACCGGGGTGGTCCTTGCCCCGGAAGAAGTGGTTGAAGCCCACCTCGTAGAGCGCGGCCGACGAGGCATAGGTGGAGATGTGACCGCCGACGCCGACCCCGGGACGCTGCGCTCGATGCACCATCATCGCCGCGTTCCACCGAATCCAGGCGCGGTAGCGCCGCTCGGTGTCCTCGTCACCCGGGAACCACGGCTCATTCTCGGTGGGGATGGTGTTGACGTAGTCCGTACTGGTCAATGAGGGCACGCCGACGCCGGTCTCACGGGCCCGTTCGAGTAGCCGCAACATCAGGTACCGGGCCCGCTGCTTGCCCCCGGACAGCACTGCGGAGTCGAAGGCTTCCAACCACTCTGCGGTCTCTTCCGAGTCGATGTCTGGCAGGTGGGCTGCCACCCCGTCCCGGATGACCCGCACCCGAGCGGGCATGCGATCGTTTTTCGTGGCCAAGGGGTCTCCTCGCCTCAATCTCTCGTAGTATGCCCACCATCGTGCCCCATACAGACCCATGCTCGTCGGCCTCGCGATCGATGTCACTTGCTACCCACGAGTAATCTGGCGGGCGAATTCGGTTCGCCGATCCGGCCTCAGACAGGCTTAGATCGGCGTGTCCCGCTGCTGGCAGTTGCGCTTTAGGTGCACTGCAGTGTTCGCTTGGACGCCATCGAGTAAAAGATCGCCGGGCGCAGGTTGCCGGGCTTGACGTTGTGGAGGGGTGAACACCGTGGTCGCCGCTGCGGCGGGAGACACCGGCAAACTCGGCGTTGCCGAGAGGCTCGGGATTGAAACTGACATGGTCGTGCAGGAGCTCGGCTGGGATGAGGACGTCGACGACGACGTGCGTGCGGCGATCGAGGAGGTGATTGGTGGTGACCTGCTCGATGAGGACTCCGACGAGGTCGTCGACGTGGTGCTGCTGTGGTGGCGCGACCAGGACGGCGATCTGGTGGATACCCTCGTCGACGCCCGAACGCCGTTGGCGGATAACGGCGTGATCTGGGTGCTCACGCCCAAGACCGGGCGGGACGGTCATGTCGAGCCCTCAGATCTTGCTGAGGCGGCTCCCACTGTGGGTTTGGCGCAGACGTCGAACCTCAGCGTCAGCGAGGACTGGACAGCCACCAGGTTGGCCACCCCGAAGGCGGCCAAGGCCAAACGCTGAGCCGGCGAGCCGATGCCGGGACCTCGCGCCATCCGGCGCGAGGGAAAGGATGAATCGAGGAGGGCTTCGGCACGATGTCACTGCAGGTCGGGGAACAGGCGCCGGATTTCACCCTGAAAGATCAGAACAATCAGGAGCGGACTCTGTCGGAGCTCCGCGGTGACCGCAACGTGCTCGTGGTGTTCTACCCGCTGGCCTTCAGCGGCATCTGCACCGGTGAGCTCGACCAGCTCCGCGACGATCTGGCGGCGTTCACCGATGTGCAGGTGCTGGCGGTGTCGGTGGACTCCGTTTACACGCTCAAGGCGTGGTCGAACCAGCGGGGCTACGACTTTCCCCTGTTGGCCGACTTCTGGCCGCACGGCAAGGTCGCGCAGGACTATGGGGTGTTCAACGACCGTGCTGGCATAGCCAACCGAGGTACCTTCCTGGTGGACACTGACGGCGTGATCCGCTTCGCCGAGATGAAGCAGCCTGGTGAGGCTCGCGACCAAACAATCTGGAAGCAGGCCTTGGCTGCGTTGCCGGCCTGAAACCGTGCCTCCCGGGTTTTCCGGGCGGCGACGGGCGCATAGCTCAGCGGGAGAGCACTCGCCTTACAAGCGAGCGGTCGCAGGTTCAAATCCTGCTGCGCCCACCCCTCTGACCAGCAGTGATCGATTTTGCGACGTGATCGATCTCGGGCCGTGACGTTACAGCTGACGCGAGTTGGTTACGATCACCCCGTGGTGCGCACACGGGAGGATCAGCCGCAGCGTGAACGAGGCAGCATTGACGAACTGCCCAGCTGAGGGTCCGTGTGTACGCCGGGATCGACCCGGTGAGCAAGCGTCGGCACTATCTCACCGAAGTCGTCCCGGCAGGGCCCAGGGCGGAGCGGCAGGCCCGCACTGTTCGGGACCGGCTGGTACGAGAAGTTGAGGAGCGGGGAAGTCCGCGCACTGCGGCCACAGTCAACCAGTTGCTCGATCGCTATTTAAACAAGTTCGACGGGACGCCCAGGACGCTGGAGCTGTACGGGAGTTATGTACGGAAGCATATCGGTCCGTTGATCAGCGAGGTGAAAGTCGCAGTGTTAGATCCGGAAATCCTCGACTCGTTCTACGCGGAGCTTCGGCGATGCCGAGATCATTGCTCAGGCAGACGGGGCGAGGTGCAGCATCGCACACCCGGCAAGCATCAGTGTGACGACTGGTGCCGCCCGCACGTTTGCCGGCCGCTGGGCGCGACCACGGTACGACACATGTACTTCATCCTTTCCGGTGCCTACCGGCGGGCGGTGCGGTGGAACTGGGTCAGCGTTAGCCCAGTCACCCAGGCTGAGCGGCCGCACCGACGCCGAATCCAAAGCCCCCAAGCCCTGCGGATGCGGCGCGAATCCTGAACAAAGCGTGGGGGATCCGGACTAGGGCACACGGTTGCCTGCCAGCAGCAGTGACGGTAGGACCCTCGGCGGATCGGGATGCGCCGCCACCACACGCACGCTGCAACGCTATCGATTGATGACCGACAACCCTGGCTGCCCCGCAGGTAGCTGATTTGCCCGTTACATGACCCGAGATGGGTTGGTCCGGGTGGCTTTGGTCCGGCGCAGGTCAGGTGAGGCTTTGGGCGCTGCGGGCGTAGCCCTGGGCGAAGCCGTAGACGAGCCGTGCGTAGTCGATGGAACTGTTGTAGGACAGGATCGCTCGTAGCCAGTCGTCACCGGTTGCCAAGTTGTGGTTGTCGGCGCACAGGTACTGCGCTGCGGCCAGGGCAGCGTTGTCGATGTTTTGCGGGTCGGTCATCCCGTCGCCGTGCGCGTCGGCCCGCCACTTCGCCCAGGTAGAGGGGATGAACTGGAAGGGCCCGACGGCGTGATCCCACACCTTGTCGCCATCGAGCAGGCCGCCGTCGGTGTCGGCGATGACCCGATTGGTGTTCGCGCCATCCAGCGCTGGACCGATGATCGGTGCCGAGGGCCAGCCGTCGGGCAGCAGGGTGCGGCCCCCGATGGTCCCGTGCTGGGATTCGACTTCCGCGACGCCGGCCAGGGTGACCCAGGTGATGTGGCAGCTGGGATGGGTGGCGGCCATCACGGCGTGGGCGTTTGCGTAGGCCTCCAGCGCGCGCTGAGGGATCCCCGTGGCCCGGGACACCCGGGTGGCCCACGCGGCGAAAGCCACTTGGGGCGCATGCGGGTGCGCCCCAAGTGCGGGGATCTGCACCGGGATCGTGACGGCCTGAGACGGCCGTCCGGCGGGCTGAACAGCCTCCGCGGCTGGCTGAGCCGCGGGCTCGGGGACATCGGGCAACGCGGCTGGCGCGGCCATCACCACCCGGGTCGGCGCAGCGAGCCCGGCGTCGGGCAGCGGGGCGGCCACCCCAGCCAGTCCCGCCATCACCAGACCAGCGCAGGTCAATGCTGAGCCAGATACCAACCCACGCAGTAGATAACTACCCACCCGGGCACGACGACCACCAGAGACCTCAGCGCTGGTTTGTCCGGTTCGCCCACCAGCATCCTCGTCACCGCTCACATCACAGATCAACGACTGGTCGGGCGGTCAGACACGATCCTAGGTTACTGAACGTGAAGCGATGATCTCAGCTGACGGCGCTGCCCGAGCCGAGCAACCTGGCCGCGGTCAAGGACGAGGTGATCCGCCGCTGGGGCACTCTCGACCTGCTCGACGTGCTCAAGGACGCCGAATTCCTCACCGAGTCCACCTCGGTCGCCTCCCGCGAGGTGATCGACCGCGACACCCTGCGCCGACGGCTGCTGCTGTGCCTGTTCGCGCTCGGCACGAACACGGGCATCAAGGCGATCGTGGCCACCGGCGAGCACGGCGAAACCGAGACCGCGTTACGCCACGTCCGACGGCATTTCATCACCCGCGACAACCTGCGCCGCGCGATCGCCCGGCTGGCCAGTGCCACGTTCGCCGCGCGGGACCCGAGCTGGCGGGGCCAGGGCACCGCGTGCGCGAGCGACTCGAAGAAGATCGGCTCCTGGGAATCGAACTTGATGACCGAGTGGCACCAGCGCTACGGCGGGCCC
>JAODNG010000171.1 GCA_025465385.1 Pseudonocardiales bacterium | reverse complement strand
CAGATGTGACACTTTGCTTGTGGGGAAAGGCTTCCTGTCTAGGTGTATATTAGAGGTCTGTGGTCCCTGAAAAATATTGCGAGAATCCCTACAGGGGACACACCTCCCAACCATGCCACGCCCGTACTGACGTCTATCTCCGCGCCCTGCTGGCGGACAGCAACGCCAAACACCACGGAAAGTGGCTGTCCCTTGTGGGGCTTGTCGCAATCCTCGCGTCGGCTGCTGGACCAGTCCTGTTCACCTTCGGGGGCGAGGGTTGCACCACTGAAATGAGCAGGAATCCCGCGCCATTCTTGAGTGAGAGTGACAGACATCGTGGTTAAAGGCAGATCTTTGGCTCGGCTGGCGTTGAGGATTCTGATCACCATGGCAGCTGGGTCAGCGTTGCTCCTGGGTGGGGTGGCCAACGCTGCGTCGCCGGTGGGCGTCCTGACCTTCGATACGCTGAAGGCAGCGACGGTCACCGCGCTGACTGTGACACCTCCTGGCTCTTTCGCGGTTGCCGCTATCAGTATGGAGACACTGACGGCGACGGTGAGTCCGCCGGCGGCGGGTTCGGTGCAGTTTATGGAGGACAGCACTGACATCGGCGCCGCGGTGCCGGTATGGGGCGGTGTCGCGTCGACGAAGACGATGTTCCCAACCGGGACACATCTGCTTAAGGCGGTGTTCAACCCTGCCGATTCGATGACGTTCGGTCCCTCGACGTCGAACGCAGTGCCCTATGTGGTCAATGCGCCGATCGGGCAGAACGCTACGGTCACCACACTCAGGGTGATTCAGACCCCGGCATTGCCAGGTATTCCGGTGGTCCTACTGGCGAATATCGCACCCCTCGGTGCGGCCGGAACCATCCAGTTTCTGGACGGCACGTCCGCGCTAAGTGCCGCTGTGCCGGCGACCGACGGCTTCGCTCTGCTTATCATCCGGCTGCCGAAGGGTGAGCACTCGCTGACCGCCGTTTTCACGCCCACCAATCAGGGCGTCTTCGTCCCGTCGGCATCGCTGCCGGTGGTGCTGACGGTCGCACCGCCGTTCTGATCGCGCTGCGCGGCAGACGATCACCGCGCATCGCGGTCATCAGTTCCATGGGCGTGGGTGACTGCGGAGTTGTTCGATCTCGTCAGGTCATCACCGGAAATCTGCGGGGTGATCCGGCGGCCGTCCACGGGCCGGAGCGGGTCGTCGACCGCACCGAGACAGACACGTCACGGACCGTGCTGGGATGCTTGCTAAGCGTGATTTCAACTTGACAATTGCGACCCGCTGGTGAGGGACCTGCCTCCCCTGCGGACCGCGGATACCAGCCGAATCAGCCGACATCTCCGCAGCCGAGGAACGACCGGTTGCGTTATGGGAGTGGCAGATGTTTCCATAGGGGCCGGAGAAGGTGAGGCTCATGCGCACCACGTTCCACGCCGAACTCGATGAACTGACGACTGAACTCGCGGGGATGTCTCGGCTGGCCGCTCAGATGATGACCAATGCGTCGATTGCGCTACACCAGACTGATCTCGCCCTCGCTGGCATGGTGATCGCTGAGGGTGAGCAGATGAACGCGAGACAGAATGATACTGACCGGCGCTGCATCACCCTGCTCGCGCTGCAGGCCCCGGTTGCCGGGGACCTGCGGGTGGTGATCGCAGCTTTGCACGCCTCGGGTCACTTGAAGCGGATGGGCAACCTTGCCCGGCACATTGCCGTCATTGCCCGGCTCAAGCACCCGAACCCCATGATCGCAAATGAGGTCCGTCCAGTGCTGGCCCGGATGGGGTTGCTCGCCAGCCAACTCGCCGAGGACGCCGCGACCGCGATCGAGCACCAAGACCCGCTGTCCGGCTGCCGGCTGGCCGTATCGGACGACGAAGTCGACACGCTCCGTCGCCATTTGTTCGGCATCCTGTTCGCCGAGGATTGGCCACACGGTGTGGAACGGGCCGTCGACGCCGCACTGATCGGCCGCTATTACGAGCGCTTCAGCGACCATGCGGTGTCCATCGCACGGCAAGTCTGTTACATGGCCACCGGCCGGATGGCCGAGCCCACTGCCTCATGGAGGGCCAGCGACGCGGCTCCTTGCCCACCGTGATCAGCCGCGAACCATCGGCACGGCGCAGCTGAGGATGTGCGCTGCCCGTTGGATCGTAGGCGCGGATTTCATAGCGGAGACGCTGCCCCCCGAAGGTGAACGGAAGAGGTCCAGTAGCCGACCAAGGGATGCCGGAGAAACCTACAAGGAATAGCTAAGCGCTGTGCACACCGAACGCATCTCACCTGCATCAAAAGCGCGGCCTGCGGTCGCGTGTGTGATTGTTGAGTCAGTCGGCCGTTTCGTGCCCGGCAGCGTCGGTGGGGGTCGCGCATTTCGCGTGCGCCGGGGCGCAGCTGACCAATCCGGCGTCATGGCGCCGGCGCCGCAGGGTCGCTCGTTAAGGCGCCCGCGACATCCCGTTCGGTAAAAGATCACCACCTACCACCAGCGGCGTCCTCCACGAGTGGTTAAGACTTGGTGCGCACTCCGAGGACGTCGGCACCGGGTTATCCGTGCCGGTGTATGGGTGTCGGCTGGACCCGTAGCCAGCTCCGCGAACACGAGACGCGGGTTTGGTTCATCCGCCACGACATCGAGGTTGAGTTGAGGTGACCGTGAGCACACGCATCGACCGTGACCCAGCTGCCGCCGATGTACCCGCCATCGAGGGGGAGGAGATCACCGTGGACGCAGAGCAAGCGAAGTCGCCCGGTGATTCCGGTGCGGAAGACTACGTTTGGGACGAGGAGGACTGCCTAGCACTGCGGGAGGCCCGCCGAGACGCCGACCTCACTGTCGCGGCCGACTCGGT
>JAODNG010000166.1 GCA_025465385.1 Pseudonocardiales bacterium | reverse complement strand
CGCCGCGCCGCGCTGACCGGCGAAGACCAGGCGGTAGCCCGCCCGGTCGACCTGGAAGCAGTGCCGGCGGTGCTACGCGGCAAGCTGGAGTTCGAATCCGGCTATGATCAACCCTCCGCAGAACGCGACGAGCAAGGCGAGGTGCTGACCCACCTGCTGCGCCGCGCGGTGGCCGACACCGCCCGGGCCCGGCTGCGCGGCCTAGACCTCACCCCGCTGACCGCGGCGGTCTCCGGCGGCCATCGGGTGGCCACTGGCGAGCGGGTGCCCGCCGCCGAGGTGCTGGCGGCGCTGCCCGAACTGCCGGTGCTCCATGAGGTCGCCACCCGCCTGGGTGCCGCCCCAGACGGCCCTCCCGGCCCGATCGCCGCCGCCATCGAACTCGCATTGGAGTCGCTGTATCTCACCCGCAAGCTCGGCAAGGACGCCGAAGGTGGCCGCACCGTCTACGGATCCCGGCAATGACCTCGGCCAGCCGGTACAGCTACGGGCCGTGGGAAGGCGGCCCGGACCCGCTGGCGGCCCCCGCCGATCTGTCCGCGGCGCTGGACCAGATCGGTCGCGACGTGATGGACGGCGCCTCGCCCCAGGCGGCGATGCGGGAACTGCTGCGCCGGGGGATGCCAGGCACCCGCGGCATGGACGAGCTGGCCCTGCGCCTGTGGCAGCGCCGCGCTGAGATCACCCGCAGGCACCGGCTCGACGGCACCCTGCAGCAGGTCCGTGAGCTACTGGACAGAGCTCTCACCGCCGAACGGCGGGCCCTGTTTCCCGACCCCGACGACGACGCCCGGTTCCGTGAGGCCCAGCTCGACGCGTTACCGCCGGACACCGCCCGCGCCGTCACCGAACTCGCCGACTACGACTGGCGATCCGCCGAAGCCGCCCAGGCCTACCAGGACATCCGCGACCTGCTCGGCCAGCAACTGCTCGAACAGCGCTTCGAAGGCATCAAGCAGGGCTTGCAGTCCACCTCCCCGGAGGATGTCGAGCGGATCCGACAGATGCTGTCCGACCTCACCGATCTGCTCGCCGCCCACGCCCGCGGGGACTCGGAAACCCCGCAGCGCTTCGAGGAGTTCATGCGCCAACACGGGGACTTCTTCCCGGAGAACCCGAGCACCATCGACGAGCTGATCGACGCGCTGGCCGCCCGGGCGGCCGCGGCCCAGCGGATGCTCAACTCGATGACCCCGGAGCAGCGCGCCGAGCTGGCGCAGCTCGCCCTGCAGGCCTTCGGTGATCCGCGGCTGGCCCAGCAGCTCGCGACGCTTGACGCCCAACTCCAGGCGCTGCGCCCCGGGGAGGACTGGCAGGGTTCCGAGCGGTTCCGCGGGCAGGACCCGCTGGGTCTGGGCGAGGGTGCCCAGGCGATGGCCGACCTCTCCGAGCTCGACGCGCTGGCCGAGCAGCTCGCGCAGTCCTATTCCGGGGCCCGCGCCGAGGACATCGACCTCGATGCGCTGGCCCGCCAACTGGGCGACGAGGCCCGCGTCGACGCCCGCCGGCTGGCGGAGCTGGAACGTGAGCTGGAGCGCCACGGCTTCTTCGAACGCGCTCCGGACGGGTCGCTGCGGCTGTCGCCCAAGGCGATGCGCCGGCTCGGTTCGCAGGCCCTGGCCGATGTGGCCGACGCGTTGCGCAGCCGGCGCGGCGAGCGTGAGCAGCGCCGGGCCGGGGCTGCCGGCGAACCCACCGGGGCCACCCGACCTTGGGAGTTCGGCGCCGCCGAGCCGTGGGACGTCCCCCGCACCGTCCGCAACGCCGTGTTGCGCAACGCCGCCAGCAGCGAAGGACCGCTGCTGACCGTCGAAGACGTCGAAGTGGTCGACACCGAGCAGCGTGCCCGGGCCGCGGTGGCGTTGTGCGTCGACACGTCCTGGTCGATGGTGCAGGACGGGCACTGGGTGCCGATGAAGCGCACCGCGCTGGCGCTGCACCACCTGGTCCGGACCCGGTTTCGCTCCGACGCGCTGGAGCTGATCACCTTCGGGCGCCAAGCGCAGCGGGTGGACATCGCGCAGCTCACCGGCCTGACCGGGGTGTGGGAGCAGGGCACCAACCTGCACCATGCGCTGCTGCTCGCGGGTCGGCACCTGCGCCGCCATCCGGACGCCGCGCAGGTGCTGCTGGTGGTCACCGACGGGGAGCCCACCGCGCACCTTGAACCCGACGGGAGGCGGTGTTCAGCTACCCGCCGCTGCCCCAGACGCTGGCCCTGACCGTGCGCGAGATGGACGGTCTGGCCCGCAACGGCACAGCAGTGAGCATCGTCATGCTCGGCCACGACCCCCGGCTCGCCGCATTCGTCCACGCACTGGCTCGCCGCTGCGGCGGTCGGGTACTGGAGCCCGGGGTGGACGGGCTGGGCGCTGCGGTGGTCGGCGACTATCTCCGGCACCGCCGCCGTCGGGCGTAACCCCCAGACCTCGAGATGCGGTGACGTAGGGTCGAATCCATGCAGCCTTGGACGTCCACCCCGGTTCCGCGGCTACCCGGCCAGGGCCGGCCGTTGCGGCTGTACGACACCTCAGCCGGCCAGATCCGGCCCACCGCGCCGGACGACACCGCGCGAATGTACGTCTGCGGGATCACCCCCTACGACGCCACCCACCTCGGGCACGCCGCCACCTACCTGGCCTTCGACCTGGTCAACCGGTACTGGCGCGACGCCGGACACGACGTGCACTACGTGCAGAACGTCACCGACGTCGACGATCCGCTGCTCGAGCGGGCGCGCCGCGACCACGACGACTGGATCGTGCTCGGAATGCGGGAGACCGCGCTGTTCCGCGAAGACATGGAGTCGCTGCGGATACTGCCACCGCGGGACTTCGTCGGCGCCGTCGAAGCGATCGGCGAGATCGTCGAGGTGATCGCCAAGCTGCTCGCCTGCGGTGCGGCCTACCGGGTCGAGGACGCCGAACATCCGGACATCTACTTCGACCACCACGCCGCCGCCCACTTCGGGTCCGAGCTCACGACAGTCCTGCTCTTGGCGTTCGACACCGAGTCCGGCGCCGGTCTTGTCCTGCGAGATCCGGCAGTAAATCGCAGCGCGGCGGGGAGACGATTCAGTCATGACCTAGAGTGAGTCACACTCTGACTTCGTCCAGTGAAAGTGGCCCGGT
>JAODNG010000165.1 GCA_025465385.1 Pseudonocardiales bacterium | reverse complement strand
CACCGGGGGTGCCCGCACGGTAATGCCGCGCCACCAAACCCTGCAGGCCTCGATCGACTGGAGCTACGGGCTGCTCAACGAAGGCGAGCGGGCGCTGCTGCGGCGGCTGTCGGTGTTCGCCGGGGGCTGGAAGCTCGACGCCGCTGAGCACGTGTGCCCGGGGGAGGGGATCGACCGCTACGCGGCACTCGATCTGTTGACTGGTCTTGTCGACAAGTCTCTAGTCACCACCGAGGATTGCGGCTCCGAGGTGCGCTATGGCCTGCTCCAAACGGTCCGCCAGTATGCCACGGCGCGCTTGGCCGACGCTGGTGAACTCGAGGACCTGCGCGAGCGCCACCTTGCCTACCACCTCATGCTGGCCCAGGCAGCTGAGACACACGTACTCGGCGCCGGGCGAAATGACCCCGTCCTGCACACTCTGGCGACCGAGCTGCCGAACCTGCGCGCAGCCCTGGAATGGGCGGCGGCGACCGACCCCAACGCTGCACTGCGCCTAGTGAACGCGCTGACACTATTTTGGCTGTTCACCGGGCGCTATCAGGAGGGCCACGCCGCGTACGCCCGCGCCCTTGACGCCGCCGGTGAACAGCCGACACCGCTGCGGGGACGGGCGATAGCGGCGCGCGGAAGCCTCGGACAGTACGGAGGCGCCTACCAGGCAGCCCACGGGTGGGCGCAGGAAGCGCTGAAGATCGGCCAGACCTGTGGGGACCCATGGACGCAGGGGCGAGCCTTGCACACCCTCGGGCTCATGAGCTCCATTGGCGACCCGGCCGGCGGACGACCGTTGCTAGAGCAAAGCGTGCAGCTGGCCACTCAAGCCGGCGACGACTGGTGCCGCATCGACGCTGCCCAATGCCTGGCGCTTGGCTGGATTGTCCAGGACGAGTTCGACACCGCCCGCCCGGTGCTCGATGACATGTACGCCACAGCGACCCGGCATGGTTACACCTGGGGAGTCCCCTGGCATTGGCTGTGCCTGGGCTGGGAAGCGCTGTTTCAGGGGCGGCTGACTAAGGCGCGGGAGTTGCTCGCGCGTTCCATCGCTGCCAGCGACGAGGTCGGTCTCCCGATTACGAACGGGTTCGCCAACGGATTCATGACCTACGTGCATGCCGCCTGCGGCGATACGGAATTAGCGTATTCGCTCGCCAGCACGACGCTCCAGCATGTGCTGGAGACCGGCGCAGGCTTCGTCGTGGGCATGGCCAACCAGATGCTGGGCAGAACTGAGATGGCGCTGGGTGAGCTCGTCGCGGCACGTGGCCACCTCGAGACTGCCGTCGAAGCCGAGCGCCTCTCAGGATTTCTTTACATGCTTTCCTGGCACCTTGCTTTGCTGGGCAGCCTGGAGCGGCTCGACGGAAACCTTGATGCGTCTCGCGCTCGGGGCAATGAGGCGCTGGAGTTGGCCCGACGGCTGGGTAGCGACTGGATGCAAGCTGGCGCCGAGCGCCTGCTTGGTCGTCTCGCGCTTGCCGCTGACGAGGGCGCTGACGCCGAGCGCTACATCCACGAGGCGCTTGGCCGCTTGGTGGCGAAGCGCTTTGCCATCGACATCCCAGAGTGCCTCGATGTCCTCGCCGCCGTTGCCGCTACGCAGCAAAGCTTCGAAGAGGCCGCGCGGCTGCTGGGCGCTGCAGCAGCCGGCCGCGCGCGGCTGGGCATCATCCGCTTTCCCCCCGAGCCAGAATTCTGGGCAGAAACCGAGCTCACCACCCGCGAGGCGCTCGGACACGAAATCTACGACGCCGCATTTACCACTGGTGCCGCACTAGGAACCGAAGAAGTGATCGGCTACGTCCGCCGGGCCCGGGGTGAGCGAAAGCGCCCCTCCCGTGGCTGGGACAGCCTGACCCCCACCGAGCTGCAGGTCGTGCGCCATATCGCTGCCGGCCTCACCAACCGCCAGATCGGCCAGCGCATGTTCATCTCCCCGAGCACTGTGAAGGCCCACCTCTCGCACATCTTCGCCAAGCTGGGCATCTCCTCACGCTCGCATTTGGCAGCCGACGCCACGAGACACGGACTCGACCGCAACAACTAAGTCGAAACCGATCGCCGGTCCGGCGCTGTGATCGGCGGTCACGGTCATCACGCTCTCCGTTCCTGGTCCGCCCGTTGCGTTCTATAACCCGTCCGCGTGGTCACCTCTTCCGCGAGCCTTACTCACCCTACGGTCACGGGCACCTTGCCAAGCGTCTCAGCATGCTGTCCAGAGGGTGGTCACTGCGCTCGCTGGCAGTATCCGGGAAAGGGGAAAGCGAGGACAGGGCCGCTGGGCTGGCTAGTGACGAATGCAGTGACAACCCGGACCGTGCCGACCTTACTGACGGTGCGATCGGTCGCAAATTGGTACCCTTTTTCGGCCGTCAACTGGCACTGGAGGGAAAATGCAACATCGAGTACTCTTACGGCAGCTACCTGTCAAGTTCGGAATGTTAACAGTGTTGTTACACCGTCGAAAGGAAGAGGTAATGCGAACATAGTAGGCGAAGCTTGAGGAATACTCTCTCGCGGTCTATCCAATGACGAATCCGGTGAGCGGCCGAAGATGTTCACCTAAGCCCGCTAAGTTGACTCACACCGATCCCCATTCTTCTGGACGTCCCCTCATCGCGTCGCATCAAAGAATACACCAAGGATTGAAGGGCAACCGTGACCATTTACCTGAGTATGCAGCGCGTGCGGTTTTCAAGTCCTGACTCCTATGAAAAATTCAAGGTGGTGTTCAGCGACACGCGCCACCACCTCATGCAGCTACCTGGCTTTATCCACTTGACTTGGTGGCAGCACCCCGACGACCCTGCTTGGTTCAATGAGTGCAGCTTCTGGGCCAGCAAGGAGGCACTTTACGACTGGCACATGGACACTTATCATAAGTATGCCAAGGCGTGGGCCGCGAACGGCGCCATCATGGAAGACATCATCACCAACTTTGAGCTCGTGGGCACGAGGCTGCTGCGTATCTGCCCGACGTGTGGAGAGCTCCAGGACAAGGCCTACGATCTCCGAAGCGAGCAGGCTGTGCTGCGTGAGCAATGCCCGAAGTGTGGGTTCCACTTCCCGTATATGACAGAGAAGCCATCGAGCTTCGCTGTCTTTAAGGACCTCGTCATTACGCCTCCCGAGGACTCATCGAACGGAGCGGTCAAGAACCCGGAGTCAGTTGACGATCTCCCGTCGATCCCAAACTAGAGCTTAGGGTCCAGATTTTCGAGGATGTCCTGAGATAGGTCCTTGACGGCTGTGGCTCGACAACCGTACTGCGCGCCGACCTCGACCTCGACCACCGACTCACTGCCCTGCACGGCCAGCACTGCCCAATTCCGCTGCTCGACAACGGCCGCCAGTCGGCCGGTGCCGTGGGATGAGCGCTCGTATCCTCCCGCGACGCCCAGTCGCGACGCCACCGTCCCGCGCGCCGCAGCGAGGTAACCCCTACTCCTGCTGCGGTGCGACCAGAACCGACCCTGACCTAACAGCCATCCTGGAATGATTGTCATGGTTTTGCGGTGCCACAGATCAGGACACAACTACAGACCACAGTGCGTACGCACTGCTGTCATCGGCGCGGACCCTTACCCCGGCAGGGAATGCCAACGCGTGGTACTCCACCGGGCCGTGGCTCGCGCCGGAGTGAGGTGCCGGTCTAACGAATTGATCAAAGGGCGCGAGTCACGGATCAAGGGCAACAAGGAGAGACTGGGACCGATGAAGAGCCCGTTTGATGGCGAGGCTTTCCAACCTCAGGATCCGCTCGTCGAGGATGCCGGCGCCGCGCCCTCGTGGTTAGGCCCCCGCCGGGCGCGGTTGACTGCCCCTCGGGTGAGACACAGACATCCGGCTAGGGACATGCCCCTCGTCCGGGGCGTGCAGGACAGTCTCGTTAGGTGTGGGCTGAGTCGTACCGAGCACACCCTCGCAGGCAGCGAGACGGTGCACAGTCCACGAGTGGTGCTGGCCGACGTTGGACCTCCAGGGTGGGTACAGGTCGACTTGTTGGCGGGCCAGTCAGCCGAGGACTTCACTGCACACGCGTCGGCAATCGCGCAAGACCTCGGTGTGCCCGACGTCTGGGTAGTCCCGCTCGGGCGCTCGTGTATCCGGCTGGAACTGACGACACAGCGT
>JAODNG010000134.1 GCA_025465385.1 Pseudonocardiales bacterium | reverse complement strand
ATGTTTCCGCAGGTTAACCAGGGATGAAGAAGGGGCTTTGCGAACGCGATTTGCCGGAATTGTGAACCGTCCGACGTGAAGTCGAATCACCCGATCGGGCGCGTTCAAAAGGTTTAATTCGGCATCTCAGCCGCCTCGGTGCGCCGCCGTTGTAGCGGACCGCCGCCGCGGTGACCGTGACCGCTGTCACCATTGTGGGGGAATCGGCCCGGTGCACCGCGGCGGCCCCCCCAAGATCACCAACTGTGTGGCCGTCGCGACAAGAAATGTCACCGAAGTGACCCAAAACGTGATCAGCGCCACTATGTATTCGGTATCCCGGTTCACATCGCGGAACATCTGATTCAGGTCGCGACCGTTATTGGAGCGTGACCGGATGCCGGCGCATGCGAAATCAGCCACCGTCCTGCCGCGCCGGCTCGAGGCCGGAGCGGGCGGGCTCCACGCCCAGCTACCGCCGGTCGACGACCCCAGGGTGTACCTGTCTGAGGCAGACGGTGGCCGGCATGGCGCATTGATCGAGCCTGACTGGGTATGAAGAACTCCAAGCGGCACATCGAGGCCTCGGGAGGCAGCATGGCTGGACGCGCAGATGCGACAAAAGCCGGGACGACAAGTAAGTCGAGCTCTGAGCCGGACCTGCTCGGTATCTACCTCAACGATCACCTGGCCGGCTTGACTGTGGAGGTCGAGTTGGCTCGTCGGGTGGTCGGGGCGCACCGGGACTCGGATATCGGTGCTGTGCTCGAGCGGTTGACGGCCGAAATCGTCGGAGATCGTGCCACGCTGCGCGACATGATGGCCGCGCTCTGCGTTCCGGTCCGGCGCTACAAAGCGTACGGGGCCTGGGTGGGGGAGAAGGTGGGGCGCCTGAAACCCAACGGCTACCTCAGGGGCCGCTCTCCGCTGAGCATCATAGTGGAGCTGGAAGGCCTGCGGCTGGCAGTGGAGCATAAAGCTCTGGGCTGGCGCACGCTGCGCGAACTGGCGGTACACGACGACCGCCTAGACCCGGGGCGGCTAGATGGGCTACTGGATCGGGGCCGCCGGCAGGCCGATACGCTCGAGGAGCTTCGCGCCCGCAAGGTCGCCGAGGTCTTCGGCCCTGCTGGGGTGAATTCAGCGAGCTAGCTCCGACGAGCGGCCGCACCCGCGTGCAGGTGCCGGTGCAGCAGCCGAAGTGCCTCGGCGACCGCTTCGGCACATACCTCGGCCGGATCGTCGCAATCGATGTAGCGGTGTTCGACGTGCGTCTCCACGCCGTCGGACAGAGCAAGGAACACCGTGCCGGGCGGTTGGCCGTCTTGCCCGTCCGGGCCGGCCGCCCCGGTCAGCGCCACCGCGACGTCGGCCCGCAGCAGCCGCCGAACACCGTCGGCCATCGCAGCGGCCGCCTGCGCATTGACTACCGGCCCAGGCGGCACGGTGAGCAGCTCGTGTTTGACGTCGCTGGCGTAGGCCACTACCCCACCCCGAAACCAGTTGCTCGACCCGGGCGCCTCGGCCAGCGCGCTCGCTACCATCCCGCCGGTCAGCGACTCGGCCACCGCGACGTTCAGCCCGGCGGAGTCGAGCAACGAGGCGATCACTCCGGCCAGTTCCTCGCGCTCAGCGCGACTGTGACGATGACCATTACTATCCACCGCGGTACCCCGGCATGCCGTCAGCGACTACCGCCTCGCGTTGCCCCATCGGCCGCGGCTGCCCGATGGTGGTGTCGCGCTCGGTCTGGTATTCGGCCTGGGCGTTGATCTCGGCTCCGAGTAGGACGACGTAGCTGGTCAGGTAAAGCCACAGCAGGAGGACGATCACGCCGGCCAACGCGCCATAGGTCTTGTTGTAGTTGCCGAAGAAGTTGACGTAGAGGCTGAACCCCGCGCTGCCGAGCAACCACAACAGCGCCGCCACCACGCTGCCCACGGTCACCCAGCGGAACTTCGGTGGATTGCGGTCCGGCGCCACCCGGTACAACACCGCCAGCCCGAAGATGATCAGAGCAAGAAGCAACGCCCACCGCAGTACTTGAGCGAGAACTGTTCCGACCGGTCCCAGCGGCATTGCCTGCAACACCACTGGCACGACCGCGATCAGCGCCAGCGTCAGCACCAGGAACACGACCGTACCCAGGGTAAGCAGCAGCGCGATCCCGCGAAGTTTCAAAAAGCTCCGCGTCTCCTTCTCTTCGTAGGCGATGTTCACCGCCGTCATGAGGCTCGATGTCCCACTCGATGCGCTCCACAGTGCCGCCAGCAAGGACACCACCAGCCCGATGGTCAGGGCGCCACCGCTGCTCTGGGTGATGGCATTGAGCTGCTCGGAGATCAGCTGGCGGGAGGCCGGCGGTAGCCCGGCGGTGAAGCTCTGCACCTGCTGGGTGATCTTCGCGGGATCGGCGATCAGGCCCACCAAGGTCACCAACGAGATCAGCGCCGGGAACAATGCAAGGAACCCGAAAAAGGCCACCCCCGCAGCCAGCAGCGAAATGTTGTCTTCCTGGCTCGACTGCCATGCGCGGCTGAGCACCTGCCGCCATCCCCGCACCGGAATCTGCGTCGGCGAGTCCGCCCGACTGCCCAGGTCGCTATCAGTCACCGCACAGATCTTCCCCGAGAC
>JAODNG010000129.1 GCA_025465385.1 Pseudonocardiales bacterium | reverse complement strand
GCCCGCGCGCAGCCGGTTCGGCTGGCGATCAGCGCGGCCACGGTGCTCTTGCCGCATCCGGAGACGCCCATCACCACCAGCTGCATCGGCCGACCACGAATCGGGGCTCAGCGCCACCCGCGGCGGGAGCCCTTGCCACCGTTTTCGATGCCCGGGTATCGCAGGTGCCAGCCGTGTCTAATGGGGCACGCGAAGGATTCCAGCCGGTGCTTTGACGCCGACACCAGGCGGTTGGCCGCGGCCACGGTCAGGATGGCGCGATGCTCGCAGTGGGGGCACCTGGCTGCCATGCTGTAGCGCTGATCGATCTTCCCCACCTTGGTATTGTAGCGCAGCGGCACGCTACCAGAAAAGTGTCTCGCCACGCCTTTTCGCCGCTGCCACCTCACAGTGGGCCTTCTGCTGACTGGCCGCTTCAATGCGTTGGCTCCTTATCAATTTCGATGTCAGGTTGTGCACCTAGCAGGATGGCGATGTTGTGAGATTTATAGCCACACTAGAGCCGATTACGCCAGACCAACCGTAGATTCTGTTGCAAGAGCAGATATTGGGCACAGTATTTGCCCGCCTGATCCACGGCAGCGCCGGTCGAACTACCGAGATGGGTGGATCCAACTTCGGGTTCGGACATCCGTGGCAGTCGGCAGGGCGGTCCCCGCACGCTTGCGCCTGACCCGACCATCTGGGCGCCTGGGTTTCGGCCCGCTGAGCTCAGGTAACTGTCGGCGAGCTGGAGTACCCGGGTCCGGTGAACTGTCGAGCCGGCGCGCGCCCCGAGTGCCGTGCCCATCCCTGGATCGATCGGCGGAGGATCTGATGTCGCCCAATGGAGGAGTTCCCATGAAGATTTACGCAGAGAGCGGGTCCCCAGACAGCGTGGTGGAGGTCCAGCTCGGGCCGGTGCGGTGGGAGGTGCTGAGATCGGTTGGGTACTTCGGGGGCGTCGCGATTGCGGTGAGCACCGGGTTGATCGAGCCGCCGCTGGGGGTAGTCATCGCGGCTGTGCCACTGATCAAGGTGTTGACCAACCGGGCTCTGCCGCTCGCTGTGCGCGCCGTCGGGGAAATCTTGGAAGGCGCGGCGCAGCCGATCGGCAGTGACGCCGAGGGCGTGGTGCGGTTGGACGATCCGCAGAAGGCTCAGGAGCAGGCCGTCGCCATTGCAGTGCAAGCCGACCTCGGCAAACGGCTTCAAGTCAACCAGTTGAACGACCACGATGTGCAGGCCCGCGGTGCGCAGGCCGAAGAGTGACCGAGCACGTCAGGCCCTGAGGGCGCCGGCGAGGTCTGGATAGGTCCGGAACAGAAGGTTGAGGTGGAGCAGCTCCAGGGGCCGGGCTACCGCTCGGGTGCGGTTCACGAGCCGCAGCGAGGTCGCGGCGCGGGCGGTTCTGTTGCGGGCATCGAGCAGGACGGCAATGCCGCTCGCACCGAAGAACGTGATCCCGGTCAGGTCCATAACCAGAACCGGGGGCGGAGGCTTGAGGTGCTTGTCGACTTCTGCCTGCAGCATCGGCGCGGTGAGCAGGTCCACCGCCCCGCAGACATGCACGACTGTGACGTCAGCTCCGACCTGGTGAACAGCGATGCCGATCGGCTGAAGTTCCGGAATGGGGAGCGCGGGCAGTTCGCCGTACATTTCATGGCCCCCTCACGGTTATGACCCTCTCATCTTGCCTAGCGGGTTAAGACGGATGCATCGGCCCGGTGGCACCACGCAGAGACGCCGAGTAGCCCTGACAGGGCCTGACCCGAATCAAGGGCGCGGGTGATGGCGGAGGTCACTGAGCAACCCAGCGCCCTAGCAGTTCGGCCATTGCCACTGCCTGAGATCGCCGTGGCATCGGCTTGGCAGGTGGAGCGCTGGGCGAGAATTTGCGACTGACGGGCCGAGGATTCTCACCCGTTCTGCCGCCAAGGATGGTGGCAAGGAGGCGTCGACACCATCAGTCCACCGGGCAGGAGGCGAAGTGATCGAGGTCAGCCAGTGGGTGGCGACCAGCGCCGACCGGGTCTTCGCCGTCCTCGCGGATGGCTGGCTGTATCCGCTATGGGTGGTAGGTGCTTCGCATATGCGAGATGTCGATCCGGGCTGGCCTGCGGAGGGAACGAGGATTCACCACAGCGTGGGTCCGTGGCCGCTCAACGTGCGCGATACGACGAGAGTCCTCGCTGTGGAGCCAGGCCGAATGCTCGAGCTCGACGCGCGAGTATGGCCAACCGGAGCTGCCCGGGTACGATTAACCCTGACGTCGGATGGTGACGATCAAACCCGTGTGACGATAGAAGAGGTATTTGACCGGGGCCCGGCTCGGCTGATACCCGCCCCATTCCAGGCTGCCCTGATACGCCCGCGCAACATCGAATCCCTGCGCCGGCTCGCCGATATCGCTGAACACCGCGAGGTGGTGTGCAAACCTGGCATCGACGGCTGAGACGGCCGGCGGTCACATCTCCGTGGAGGTTATGGCCTAGCGGGCGTCACGGCGAACACCGACTTCGTCTAGATGCAGGAGGAGATCAGCGGGGTCGGCATAGACCCGGTATGCGCCCGCACGCTCAAGCTCCTCACGGCCGTAGCCGCCAGAAAGCAGGCCAATCCCAAGAGCTCCAGCCCGTCGAGCGGCGAGCAGATCCCAGATGCTGCCGCCGACGTGCACGCGACTCGCCGGTTGCTCCGACAGATGGAACATCCGGGACAGGTTTGCACCAGTCAGGCCGAAGTGGAGGCCTTCAGCTCTTGTCAGGGTGGTCGAAATACGGTCACAACCGCCCAGCAGCTGCAGGAAGTGCTCGCCACCCCCAAGCCCGGCACAGTCGCCTCGGCGAGATGGCCGCCAGTTAACACGCGGAGGAACTATCAGTGATCACGGACATCGCTGTTGAACGCGTGGAGTTTCGGTGCCCGGATTCACACTGGCAGTCAATGGTCGACTACGACGTCGTGCTTTACCTCGACGCGGACGGTGACACCTGGGAGTTCTTCTCAGTTGACGGTGTACCAACCCCGTCCCCATACACCATCGACGGCGCGCGGTTCTGCCCAGTGTGCCACCGCGCGGTGCCCGGAAAGCCGGTTGCGCGGCGCTTCATTCCCGTACCACCCGGCGACGACCGCACACCACGTCAGGCCGTCTCCGATCCGGAAAATCACCGGGCAGAGCGGCACGACCTGCCGTTGCTGTCAGGCGCCCCGGAGGAACCATGAATGCGAGGGCTGGGTCGTCGGTCGCTGTCCCTCGGGGAAACGGCGATGAGACATCATCATCCTCGACGCAGCGTTCCCACGACCCAGCACAAGGTGCCACTCGAGCTCTGACACGGACTCCGAAGGACGAAACAGCACGGTGCAGTTTGCGCTGCGGGACCGAAGCGCGGGAGAAGACCCGCGGGGAGCATCCCAAGCATGAATTCGAATCGAGCCGCGTCACCAGTGCCCGTCCCGCACGGTGCCAACCCCGATGGGGACGGCATCGTGGTGGGCAGCGGACCGGTGGACGTCGAGGCATATATCGACTTCCAGTGCCCATTTTGCAAGCAGTTCGAGCTGATGGCCGGGGCGACCCTGGACAAACTGCTGGACGACCGGATCATCAGCTTCATCCGGCACCCGATGGACTTCCTCGACTCGGTATCGACCACCGGGTACTCGACCCGGGCGGCCGCTGCCTCGGCGGCGGCCTCGGATGCTGGAATGTTCCACGAGTACGCCCGGACGCTGTTCGAATACCAGCCCTCCGAGGGCGGCCCAGGCCTGACCGACGGGCAGCTCGTCGAGCTCGGCCAGGAGATTGGCATCACCGATCCCGACTTCGCCGAGACAGTCCGCACAGGAACCTACCTGCCTTGGCCAGCGTTCGTCACTGAGCGTGCGACCGCGCGCGGCGTCGCCGGGACACCGAGCGTCTTTGTTCGTGGCATTCCGGTCGCTGCCCGGCCCGGCCCCATCCTTGCCGCCGTCGAGCGCGTGCTCGTCTGAGATGTCCCCCCAAGGGAACCTCATCTGTTCGGGCACGCACCAACCCGCCATCCGCCGGACGCCCAGAAGTTCCCATGACGCCCGGCGTCATCCAGCCCGCAATGCTCGCGCTCGTCCTGCTCGGAATCAGGTCGATGCCTTGAGCAAGGCGCTGACTCGGATCGCCGCGGCTGGACCCGCTCCGGTAGACAAGGGCGCGCAGGTGGACCAGGTGTTGCACCTCACCCTGTCCCGGCAGCGCGACACGCTGGCCGCGGGGCTCGCTGAGCTGGACGCGGTTCCGCGAGGGCAACCCGAGACGCTCAGGTACACGCTCACCGGCGTCACCTCGCTGCTCGTGCCGATCGATGGCAAGACGTTGGTGGGTCTGGCCGTGCCGATCAACCTGCGGCCCGCGGCCCGGCAGGCGCAGAGTTGCCAGACGCTCGAAGCGTCGGAGGACGGGCTTGCTGGGGGTGCCCGCCCTATCCGCTGACGCGTCGACCAGTCCACCCCCGCTACCGCGATCGCCGAGATCGTGGCCCTGTTCGTGCCAGCAGGTGAAGACCGGACGGCCGATTTGGACCCGTTAGGGCCAGGCGACATATCGCCGTGCTTGCCACGGTAGACGTGTAGGCCCCGGAAACTGTGACGAACGTGAGAGAAGGAACATGCAATGGCACTGATGCGTTTCGATCCGTTCCGCGAACTCGATCGTCTCTCCGAGCAGGTGATGGGCGGCAGGGTGCCGCGCACGATGCCGATGGAGGCGTGGCGGCGGAAAGACGAGTTCTATGTTCATATCGATCTCCCGGGAATCGACAAGGACGACGTCGATCTAACGGTCGAGCGCAACGTTGTGAGCATTCGGGCGGAGCGTCGGCCAGCGCGTGAGGAAGGCGATGAGGTGATCGTCGATGAGCGACCACACGGCATCTTCACCCGGCAGCTGTTCCTAGGCGACAACCTCGACGCAAACAAGCTGTCCGCGGATTACGACCGCGGCGTTCTCATGCTGACGATCCCGGTAGCCGAGGAGAGCAAGCCGCGCCGTGTCCAGCTAGGCGCGCAGCAGCAGCAGGAACTACAGGACAGCGGCTCTGAAAGTGCTGCCGATCAGAACGCGAACGAGCAGCCAGTAAGTGCTGACAGTGCGTAAACGCGATCCCAGACGAGCCACCTGAGGAGGCGAGTTATGAGCAAGCCGGTGCGCCACCAGGGCGTCAACGCAGCATCACGCCGACGCCCCATCGCGCAGTTCAGCAACTACGCAGACGCTGAGCGGGCCGTGGACCACCTGTCTGACCTGCGGTTTCCGGTAGAGCGTGTGGCGATCATCGGCCATGACCTCCAGGTGGTCGAGCAGGTGACCGGACGGCTGAACTATGGCGGCGCGGCGCTGAAGGGCGCCGCGTCCGGTGCGCTGCCCGGTGCGTTGATTGGCTGGTTTTTCGGGTTGTTCAACCTCATCAGCCCGTTGGTGGCCAGCGTTGTGCTGGCGTTTTACGGACTGATCTTTGGTGCGGTCATCGGTGCGGTGCTTGGCGTGGTGATGCACGCCCTGCAGGGGGGCCGCCGCGATTTCGACACGGTCACGATGACGGTTCCCAGCCGCTACGAGCTGGTCGTCGACGAGCAGGTTGCCGATGAGGCAGAGCGCCTGCTCGCCGATGCTCCCGTGGTACCGACCCAGTAGACGATGCCCACCACTGATTGACAGGAGCAGTCCAGCATGGCAAAGGCAGTAGGTATCGATCTCGGCACGACGAACTCCGTGATTGCCGCGTGGGAGGGCGGCCAGGCGGACGTGATCCCTAACGCCGAGGGTGCACGGACCACGCCGTCGGTGGTGGCGTTCACCGAGAATGGCGAGCGGCTGGTAGGGCAGTTGGCACGGCGGCAGGCGATCTTGAATCCGAAGGGGACGATCTACTCGGCGAAGCGCTTCATCGGTCGCCGCTTCGACGAGGTTACCGAGGAAGCGAAGGCGGTAACGTTCGATGTGGTGCCGGGACCGAATGGGGAGGCCCGGTTCGAGGTCCGGGGCAAGCAGTACGCACCGGAGGAGATCAGCGCGCAGGTGTTGCGCAAGCTAGCCGATGACGCCGGGAAGTTCTTGGGTGAGCGGGTCACCCAGGCGGTGATCACCGTCCCCGCCTATTTCAACGATGCGCAGCGGCAGGCCACCAAGGACGCCGGCAGGATCGCCGGGCTGGAGGTGCTGCGCATTATCAACGAGCCCACTGCGGCGGCGCTGGCCTATGGGTTGGACAAGCGCGGGCACGAGACGGTGCTGGTGTTCGACCTGGGTGGCGGCACGTTTGATGTCAGCATCCTCGACGTCGGTGACGGCGTGGTGGAGGTGCGTTCCACCGCTGGAGACACGCATCTGGGTGGCGACGATTTCGACCGGCGGCTGGTCGACTATCTGGCCGAGGAGTTTCAGCGCGACAACGGCATCGACCTGCGTAAGGATCCGCAGGCGTTGCAGCGGCTGTTCGAGGCCGCGGAGAAGGCCAAGGTCGAGTTGAGCTCGGTGACCCAGACACAGGTCAGCCTGCCGTTTGTCACTGCCGACGCCAACGGTCCCAAGCACCTGCAGTCCACCATCACCCGCTCGAAGTTCGACCAGCTCACCGCCGATCTGGTGGAGCGGACGATGAACCCGGTCAAGCAGGCCATGGGCGATGCCAAGGTCAGCGCCAACGACATCGACGAGGTCATCCTCGTCGGCGGGTCGACCCGGATCCCGGCGGTGCAAAACCTGGTCCGCCGGCTCACCGGCGGCAAGGACCCCAACATGAGTGTCAACCCCGACGAGGTCGTCGCGGTTGGCGCGGCGATCCAGGCTGGGGTGCTCAAGGGTGACGTATCCGATGTGCTGTTGCTAGATGTGACGCCACTGTCACTCGGGGTGGAGACCCGCGGTGGGGTGATGACGAAGATCATCGAGCGGAACACCACCATCCCGGCGCGGCGCAGCGAAGTGTTTTCCACCGCCGAGGACAACCAGCCCGCGGTGGACGTGGTGGTGCTGCAGGGAGAACGGGAACGGGCCGCGGACAACCGGGTGCTGGGCCGGTTCCGGCTGGAGAACATCCGCCCGGCCCCGCGCGGGGAACCCCAGATCGAGGTGACCTATGACCTCGACGCCAACGGCATCGTCAACGTCACCGCCCGGGACCGGGACACCGGAGCCGAGCAGGGCATCACCATCAGCGAGAGTTCCAACCTCGACTCCTCCGAGATTGACCGCATGGTCGCCGAAGCTGACCGGAACCGGGCCGCCGACCAGCAGCTGCGCCAGGAGGTCGACGCTCGCAATGAGCTGGACAGCATCGCTTACCAGGTGCAGCGGCGCCTGGACGAGCTCGGCGCGGACGCGCCGGCACACGAGAAGGCCCGGGCTGAGCTGCTGGTTGGCGAGGCTCGGCAGGCGGTGCAGGAGCAGGCACCGCTACCGCGCGTGCGCGAGCTGACCAGCGAGCTCCAGCAGGTTTCCCAGGCGCTGATGGCCCGGGTTGGCGCAAGCGTCGGTGGCGGGGGTCCTCAAGACGGGTCATCCGCCGGCACCGGATCGGCGGCTGACGATGACGTCATCGATGCCGACTTCGACCGCAGCTGAGGCCGGGGCCATGCAGCCAGGATCAACGGGCGCGCACCAGGACCCCGAGCAGGGGGCGCCCGATCCGAGCCCGGAGAACAAGGTCGAGGTGGCAACGCCGGACCTCGATGCGGTTGCCGCCCTGGAGGACCGGCTGCGCCGGGCGCTGGCCGACCTGGACAACCTGCGCAAGCGGCACGCCCGGGAACTCGACCGCGAGCGGGCGGCTGCAGCGAACCGGGTGGCCGCGTCTTGGCTGCCGGTGCTGGACAACCTCGACCTCGCGTTGAGCCATGCCGACGCCGATCCGTCGGCGATCGTCGACGGGGTCCGGGCGGTGCGCGATCAGGCCCTGGCTGTGCTTGCAAGCCTCGGGTTTTCCCGCTACGACGAGGTGGGCGTGCCGTTTGACCCCACTCGGCATGAGGTCGTCAACGTGGTGGACGACTCGGAGGCAGAACCCGGCACGGTGGTCCGGGTGCTGCGCCCGGGTTACGGCACCGCGGAGCGGCAGCTGCGACCGGGCGCGGTGACCGTCGTAGGGCGCCAGGGTTAACGGCCGATGGCGCGAGACTACTACGACGCACTCGGGGTTTCCCGTACCGCGAGCACTGAGGAGCTGCAACGCGCCTACCGCAAACTGGCCCGGCAATACCACCCCGACGTCAACCGCGACCCCGGGGCCGAGGAGCGCTTCAAGGAGGTCAGCGAGGCCTACAGCGTGCTGTCCGATCCCGACACCCGGCGACGTTATGACCGGTTCGGGCCGGACTTCCGGCAAATCCCAGAGGGTTATGAGGCCTCCGCCGATACCGCCCGCGCCGGGAGGGCGGGCTCGCCGTTTGGCAGTGGCTCCCGGGTGCGGGTGGACTCCGACAGCGGCGGGAGATTCGGCGCCGGAGGCATAGATATAGACGACCTGTTGAGCGGCCTGTTCGGTTCCCGGGGCGCGGCCGGTCCGATCCCGGGTGCCGATCAAGAGGCCGAGCTGGAACTGTCCGTTGAGGAGGCCTACCGCGGCGGCCGCCGTCGCATCACCCTGTCCGGCGCAGGCGAGCCCGTCAGCTTCGAGGTAACCATTCCCGCAGGGGTGACCGACGGGCAGCGCATCCGCGTGTCCGGCGCCGGGGGGCAGGGTTCAGGCGGGAGTACGGCCGGGGATCTATATCTGGTGGTGCGGATCGCACCGCACCCTCGCTACCGGGTCAACGGCCGGGACATCTCGGTGGATCTGCTCTTGGCGCCGTGGGAGGGCGCGCTGGGGGCCACCGTCTCGGTGGTCACACCTGGTGGGGAGGCGAAGGTGCGGGTGCCGGCTGGCACGTCGACGGGTCGCCGGTTGCGATTGCGCGGGGAAGGGATGCCCAACCCGCGCGGAACACCGGGCGACCTCTACGCCGAGGTGAAGATCATGGTGCCGCGGAAGCTGACGGCGCGGGAGCGGGAGCTGTTCGAGTCGCTGCGCAGGGATTCGACATTCGACCCGAGGAAAGGGACATGACCAGCTACTCGCTGATGCGTACGTCCCGGCTCAGCCTGGACAGTTTCGCCGCACGGGCCGGGATGCATCCCGAGCTGGTCCGACGGTTCGTGGCGTTGGGCCTTTTGGAGCCGTTTCGGGATACCAGCGGCCGGTTGTGGTTCGCCGCGCCACAGCTGCGGGCAGTGGCCCGGATACAACGGCTGCGAGCCGGTCTTTCAGTGAATTATGCCGCGCTCGGGCTGGTCATGGACCTGCTCGACCGTATCGAGGTGCTCGAGGCCGCGCTGCGCGCCACCGGTAGCCACATGCCCAGTAACGCCGTCCATTCGCCGCCGTCGGTAGCCCGGTTCGAGGAGTAACCCCTTATGGACATGAACCGCTTGACTCAGAAGTCGCAGGAAGCTATGCAGGCGGCCCAGGCCATCGCGTTGCGCTACGGGCATACCGAGGTGGACGGGGAGCATCTGCTGCTTGCTTTGCTCGACCAGTCGGAGGGGCTGGTACCGAGGCTGTTGCGGCAGTTCGACGTTGACGTCGACGCGCTACGGGCTGCCGTCGACAGTGACCTGCAGCGCAGGCCGAAGGTGACTGGGCCCGGCGCGGCCCCCGGTCAGGTGTTCGTCACCCAGCGGCTGGCCCGCATACTGGACGCCGCCGAGCGGGACGCCAAGCGGCTCAAGGACGAGTACGTCTCCGTCGAGCACCTGCTGATCGCGTTGGCTGACGAGGGCACATCCAGCGCCGCGGGACGGCGTCTTAAGGAGTTCGGCGTCACCCGCGAGGCGTTCCTGGCTGCGCTGACCCAGATTCGGGGTAACCAACGAGTCACCTCCGCGAGCCCGGAGGGGGCGTACGAGGCGCTGGTCAAGTACGGGCAGGACCTGGTTGACGCGGCCCGCTCCGGCAAGCTGGACCCGGTCATCGGGCGGGACGCCGAGATCCGGCGAGTGGTCCAGATCCTGAGCCGTAAGTCCAAGAACAACCCGGTATTGATCGGCGACCCCGGGGTCGGCAAGACCGCCATCGTGGAGGGGTTGGCCCAACGGATCGTCCGGGGCGACGTCCCTGAAGGGCTTCGCGACAAGACGATCTTCTCGTTGGATATGGGGTCGCTGGTCGCAGGGGCGAAATACCGCGGGGAGTTCGAGGAGCGCCTCAAGGCGGTGCTTGCGGAGGTCAAGGCCGCTGAGGGCAGGATCCTGCTGTTCGTCGACGAACTGCACACAGTGGTGGGCGCCGGCGCGGCCGAGGGTGCGATGGATGCGGGCAACATGCTCAAGCCGATGCTGGCCCGCGGTGAGCTGCACATGATCGGCGCCACCACGCTAACCGAGTACCGCAAGTACATTGAGAAGGACGCCGCGCTGGAGCGCCGCTTCCAACCGGTGCTGGTGGACGAGCCCAGCGTCGAGGACACCATTTCCATCCTGCGTGGGTTGCGGGAGCGGTTGGAGATCTTCCACGGGGTCCGCATCCAGGACGGTGCGCTGGTCGCGGCTGCGACGCTGTCGCATCGGTACCTGACTGACCGGTTCCTTCCGGATAAGGCGATCGACCTGGTCGACGAGGCGTGCGCGCGGCTGCGCACTGAGATCGACTCGATGCCCGCCGAACTGGACGAGGTGACCCGGCGGGTGATGCGTCTGGAAATCGAGGAAGCCGCGCTGGCCAAGGAGACCGATTCGGCCAGCCTCGCCCGGCTTGACCAGCTCCGCCGCGAGCTGGCTGACCTGCGCGCCGAGGCCGACTCGATGCGCGCGCAATGGGAAGCCGAGCGCCAAGCCATTCGCCGGGTCCAGGAGTTGCGCGCCGAGCTGGAACGGGTCCGCCGGGAGATCGAGGAGGCCGAGCGGGCCTATGACCTCAACCGCGCAGCCGAGTTGCGCTACAGCACGCTGGCAGATCTGGAGCGCCGGCTGGCCGCCGAGGAGGCACAGCTCGCGGTCAAGCAGGGCGAGCACAGCCTGCTGCGGGAGGTGGTCACCGAAGACGAGATCGCTGAGATCGTGTCCGCCTGGACCGGGATCCCGATCACCAGGTTGAAGGAAGGCGAGCGGGACAAGCTGCTGCGCCTCGACGAAATTCTGCACGAGCGGGTAATCGGCCAAGACGAGGCGGTCCGGCTGGTGGCGGACGCCATCATCCGGGCCCGATCCGGGATCAAGGACCCACGCCGACCGATCGGATCGTTCGTGTTCCTCGGCCCGACCGGGGTCGGCAAGACCGAGCTGGCCAAGACGCTGGCCGCGGCGCTGTTCGACTCCGCGGACAACATCGTCCGGATCGACATGAGCGAATACCAGGAGCGGCACACTGTCAGTCGCCTGGTCGGGGCCCCACCCGGTTACGTCGGTTACGAGGAGGGCGGCCAGCTCACGGAGGCCGTCCGCCGCAAGCCCTACTCGGTGGTGCTCTTCGACGAGATCGAAAAGGCGCACCCGGATGTGTTCAACACGCTGCTGCAAGTGCTCGACGACGGTCGGCTCACCGACGCCCAGGGCCGCACCGTCAACTTCCGCAATACTGTGCTAATCATGACGTCGAACATCGGCTCGCAATACTTGCTCGACGGCGTGACACCCGACGCTCAGATCAAGCCCGAGGCCCGCGACCTGGTGATGGGCGAGCTGCGCAACTATTTCCGGCCCGAATTTCTCAACCGCATCGACGACATCGTGTTGTTCAGTCCACTGACTCAGACCCAGATCGAGCGCATCGTCGAGCTGATGTTCGACGATCTCCGCGCCCGCCTCGCCGAGCGGCGGATGACCCTGGAAGTCACCGAAGACGCGCGTCGGTTTATCGCCGCACAAGGCTTCGACCCCGTCTACGGTGCCCGCCCACTACGCCGGTTCATCGCCCGCGAGGTCGAGACCCGCATCGGCCGAGCCCTGCTCACCGATGCCATCCCCGATGGCGCCACCATCCGGGTCGAGCTCAAGGGCGACGAGCTCGTCGTGACCCACGACCTGCCCCAGCCCTCGACCAACACAGCGGCGTGACACCGATGGCAATAACGACGGCAACGCGGACAGTCAAATGTGAGAACTGCGGGCGGATGAATCGGGTACCCGCGGCCGCACGGGGCAAGCCACGGTGCGGGAACTGCAAAGCTTTCCTACCGTGGATCGCCGACGCCGCTGATGCGGACTTCGCCGAGATTGCCGAGCAGGCCACGGTCCCGGTCCTGGTGGACCTGTGGGCGACCTGGTGCGGGCCGTGCCGGATGGTCAGCCCCGCGCTGGAGCAGCTGGCCCGGGAGAAGGCCGGGCAGATCAAGCTGGTCAAGGTCGACATCGACCGCGCGCCGAAGCTGGCGCAGCGCTTCACTGTGCAGGCCGTCCCCACCCTGATGGTGCTGTACCGCGGTGAGGTCATCGCGCGCCAGCCTGGAGCTGCCCCGCTCAACATATTACGCAGCTGGCTGGACGACGCCATCGCCCGCATCCCCTCGGAATCTGATCTGGAGGCTCACTGATGAACCTGCGCAGGAACGTCCGGCAGTTGCCGCTGCGGCTCGCGGCCGGGACTTTCATCATCAACTCCGGACTGTCGAAGTGGGGCGCTGACGAGGTCACCGCCCAGCACCTGGAGGGGTTCGCGGCAGGCGCCTACCCGTTCCTGGCCAAGCTCGACCCGCGCTTGTTCGTCAAGGCGTTATCCGCAAGTGAGCTCGTCGTCGGCGCCGTGGTGTTGTTGCCGTTCGTGCCCGCGGGCGTCGCCGGGGCAGCGCTGACCGCCTTCTCGGCAGGTCTGATCGGTCTTTACCTACGTACCCCGGGCATGCGGCGGGAAGGGAGTCTGCGACCCACCGAGCAGGGCGTCCCGCTGGCCAAGGACGTCTGGTTGGTGGCCATCGGGGCGTCCCTGGTCCTCGACGACCTCTCCGGACGGGGCGGCCGGTCATGACCCAGGCGCAACTTGATCCGCACCTGCGGATGGTGCGGGCCGTCGAGCCGCGCACACCGCAGGGCTGCGAGGAGTGCCTACAGACCGGGTCACCGTGGGTGCATCTGCGGCTCTGCCTGACCTGCGGGCACGTGGGGTGCTGCGATTCATCCCCCAACCGGCACGCCCGGTGGCACGCCGGAGTCCTCGGGCACCCCATCGTCCAGTCATTCGAGCCCGGTGAGAACTGGCGCTGGTGCTATGTCCACGATAACTTCACCTGAGCCGATGAGCACACTTGATCTGGAGAAAGCCGCTGCGCTGCCCGAGACACCGGATTTGGATGGT
>JAODNG010000083.1 GCA_025465385.1 Pseudonocardiales bacterium | reverse complement strand
CTGTCGTGCCCAGGTCCCGTGCGCGCCGCGTGAGCGAACGACTCCGACGATGCCGAGTTGAGTGTGTTAGCACTGTGGGCGGGGCGCAGGGGTAACCGGCTCTGTTCTGGTTCACGACATGCCGCTGAAGTCGACGAACCAAGCCGACGTTGTTCACCAGAACATCGACCCAGTGCTGCTGAGCCAGCACCGCACGAGGCGGACGCTGGCTTCCGTCGATACCTCCACAGGTCATCTCCGGCTTCTCGTCGTCGCCATCGGTCAGCACGAAGCCTCACGGCCGACGGGATAAACCAGCGCCAGACGGATCGACTGAACACGGCGTCTCAGCCTCGTGGGCGGGAAACGCGCACCGCGTCGTCTCGTCGAGCGAGCGTCGGCGACCTCGCCGTGCTTGTCACTGGCCGCTCAGTGCGGACCGGTCGGGTCAGCAGGTGGTGGCGTGTACCGGCTGGCACCCACCCCTGGGTGGCGTTGGCCGTGATGACACTGGCGCCAGGGACTGCGAGGGTCGGCGATGCGGATACCACCCCGTCGCATACCGACGGACCCGTCGGGTCGCAGAACGAGGGCATCCCCAATGGTTGGAGAGCGATTCGTTCCTCGAAGGCCGTTCGCTTCGGGGATCGAGGAGGTCGCGGCGTTCATGTGCACCTGCGCCCAGAGACGGGGGCCGTCATGCTGTGGCCAAGCGCGAGTGCCGTCGGATGGCTCCTGATGATGACCGCGTTGATCGTTCTCGCCAGAAGCGGTACCGCACGCTGGGAACGGGAGCAGGAGCGGGGAGCGGGAACCGGGACTACACGACCCACTTCGGAGCCGACGACGGGACCCGCTCCATCCCGAGGTTCACCGGGATGATGACTGCCCCGATGGTGGACACTGACGGCAGCTTGCTCCCGATCGAAGGGACTGAGCCGATGCAGGTCCCCGACATCGTCCTCTTCGCCCACCCTCAGTCCCTCGCCAGCGGGGGGCCGTACCAGCCGGTGACGGGAACGGTCGTTGACCGTCGTGCGCTGTTCGATCGGCTCGCCGGAGCAAGCCGGGTCACGCAGGTCACCGCGCCGCCGGGCAGTGGAAAGACCGTGCTGCTGCGCTCGTGGATCGGCGAGGCGGGTCTCGTGGAGCGCGCCGGCTGGGTGTTGGTGCAGAGGCAGGAGCGCGATGCTCAGCGGTTCTGGATCTTGGTGATTGAGGCGCTGGGTGCCACCCTTCCCGGCTCGACGCGGGTACGGAGCTTGACGCCGGCACCGGATCTGGACAGCTGGGCGATCGTCGAGCGGCTGCTGGAGGATCTGGGCTCGCTCGAGGGCCCGGTCTGGCTGGTGATCGACGACCTGCACGAGCTGCGGTCGACCGAGGCGCTGTCCCAGCTCGAGCTGCTGCTCATGCGTTCACCGGCGCAGCTGCGGTTCGTGCTCGCGACCCGCCACGATCAGCGGCTGGGCCTGCACCGCCTGCGCCTTGAAGGTGGGCTCACCGAGATTCGCGCCGCAGATCTTCGCTTCACGCTCGCCGAGGCACGCGCGTTGCTGGACGGCGGCGGGGTGACGCTGTCGGAGGCGGCGTTGGCGCAGCTGGTGGAGCGGACCGAGGGCTGGGCGGCGGGGCTGCGCCTGGCCGCCCTCTCGCTGGCCGGGCACCCCGAGCCGGACCGGTTCGCCGCCGAGTTCTCCGGCAGCGAGCGCACCGTCGCCGAGTACCTGCTCGCCGAGGTGCTCGACCGCCAGCCCGAGCCGGTCCGGCGGCTGCTGCTGAGGACCTCGGTGCTCGACCGGGTGAACGGTCCGCTCGCCGACGTCCTGACTGAAGCCGTGGGCGGAGAGCGGATCTTGCAGGATCTGGACGAGGCCAACGCGTTCGTCGTCTCGCTGGATGCGCGGCGGTTCTGGTTCCGGTATCACCGGCTGTTCGCCGACCTGCTGCAGCTGGAGCTGCGGCGCACCGCGCCGGCCGAGCTCCCCGCGCTGCACGCCGCCGCCGCCACGTGGTATTCCGAGCACGGAGAGCCCATCGAGGCGGTCCGTCACGCCCAGGCGGCAGGGCTTTGGAGCGTGGCCGCTCGCCTGCTCGCCGACCACTGGTTCGCCCTGTACTTCGACGGGCGAGCCGCCACCGCGCACGATCTGCTCACCGGATTCCCGGCCGGCGCCGTGGAGGTTGATGCTGAGCTGGCCGCACTGATGGCGTCCGACGAGCTGAACGGAGGAGCGCTCCCGCAGGCGCAGCGATATCTCGCACTCGCCATCGAAAAATCGACGTCGGTGCCCCCCGACCGGCGGGGCGCTTTCCAGCTCCGGGTGGCCGTCCTTCGGCTCTTCCTTGCCCGTCAGCGCAGCGACCTGCCGGCCGTCGTCGAGGAGACACAGGCGTTGCTGGCGCTGGCCGAGGCTCCGGACACAGCACAACTGGGACTGGGCGACCAACTGCGCGCGCTGGCACTGATCGGCCTCGGCGCCGCACAGCTGTGGACCGCCCGACTCGACGAGGCTGAGCGGCACCTCGAACAGGGCCTCGCGCTGGCTCACCGGATCGAGCGGCCCTTCCTCGAGATCGCCGGCCTTGGGCCCTGGGCGATGGTCGCGGGCATTCGGTCGTCGTTCACGCTGGGAGCGGAGCGGAGCAGGCAGGCGATCGAGTTGGCCCGACGGCACGGCTGGGCCGAGGAGCCGACCGTCGCTGTTGCCTATGCGATACAGGCTTACGCGATGGTCGGCCAGGGACGGCTCGAGGAGGCCGAGCCGTGGCTCGATCGCGCCGAACGCGCGCTTCGGGTGGAGGTGGAACCAGCGGCTGGGCTCCTGCTCCGCTGCGCTCGCGGAGGCCTCGAGCTGGCTCGCGGCCGCGATCAGGCGGCGCTGCGTGCTTTCCGGGCGGCCGAGGCGCTCGCCGAGCTGCTCGTCGTCCCGCACGCGCTCGCGACGGGGATGCGAGGACACCTGTTGCAATTGCTCGTGCGGGTGGGCGAGACCGACCGCGCCGAACGGGCCTTCGCAGAGCTGGACGACCAGGGCCGGGAGTCCGGTGAGATGCGCACCGCCCTTGCGGCACTGCGACTCGCCCAGGACGACCCCGAAGCGGCGACGGTCGCGCTCGCGCCCGTCCTCGACCACACCGCCCCTGTTGCGATCCCGCACTGGCTGGTGCAGGCCTTCCTGCTCGAGGCCATCGCGCGCGATGCCCTCGGCGAGACGCGGACCGCCGAGAGCGCCCTCGAGCGCGCGCTGAATCTCGCCGAGCCCGACGGCGTCCTCTACCCGTTCCTGTTCCACCCCGCGCCCGGGCTGCTCGAGCGCCATTCCCGGCACCACACGTCGCACGCCTCCCTGGTCGCCGAGATCCTGAACCTGCTTGCCGGCAAGAGCCCAGCGCCATCGCCGGGCGAACCGGAACCGCTGCGCGAGTCGCTCAGCGACAGCGAGAAGCGCATCCTGCGCTACCTGCCGACCCATCTGTCCGCACCCGAGATCGCCGGCGAGCTCTACCTGTCCGTGCACACCGTCAAGTCACACACGTACCACATCTACGCCAAGCTCGGGACACACAAACGCGCGGAGACCGTCGCGCGGGCCCGCGCCCTGGGCCTGCTCGCACCGTCGTCACGTCAGCGCTGAGAAACGCGTTCTCGAACCCCTGGAAGCTCACGCGGAGAGGTCAACGCGGAGGCCGGTCGGGCTGTGTCACCAGTCGTGGACAGTGCTTCGGGTTCATCGCGCCGCGGCAGCTACCGCGGCCTGGTGGACGTCCGGCGTCGTCCGAAAAGGCGCCGCGGGCCCGGGTCAGGTGGGCAGCAGGAGCGCCGCGTACAGGGTCAGCCCGGGGGCCGAAGGTACCCTCACAGGCCGCATCGCTGAATGACAGTTCGGACCGCCTTCGCTGAGCGCTGCAAGGCCTCGGCTTCGCAAGCCGACAGCGGAACCGGCAGGGTGCGTTGCACGCCGTTCCGGTTGACGACCGACGGCACAGACAGACACACATCCTTGATGCCGATGAAGTCGTCGATCAGTGAGCTGACCGGCAGCACCTGGTGCTCGTCGTAGAGCACCGACTCGATGATGCGGGCGGTCGCGAGGCTGATCGCGTAGTTGGTGAAGCCCTTGCCGGCGATGACCTCACCTCCGCCGCCCACGACTCGCCGGAAGATGTCGGCCCTCGCCGTGGTGTCCAGTGGCAGAAGGCCAGCGTTCTTCCACTGCGACAGCGGTACGCCGCCGATCGTTGCCGAACTCCACAGCGGCACCTCCGAGTCGCCGTGCTCGCCGACGATGTAGGCGTGCACGTTCTGCACGGCCACGCCGCAGTGCCCGGCCACGAGCTGCCGCAGCCGCGAGCTGTCCAGCACGGTTCCGGCGCCGAAGACCTGTGACCGGGGAAGGCCGGAGATGCGCAGCGCCGCGTAGGTGACGACGTCGACGGGGTTGGTGACGAATAGGAAGATCGCTGACGGCGCGACCTCGACCAGGCGCGGGACCAGTTCGCGGCAGATCGCCACGTTGGCCTCGGCCAGATCCAGGCGGGACCGGCCGGGCACCATCGGGGCACTGGCGGTCACGGCTACGACGTCGGCGCCGCGGCAGACCTCGAGGTCCGCCGACCCGATGACGGTGGCCGTGGGCACGAACTGCAGCCCATGATGGAAGTCGAGCACCTCGGCACGGAGCCGCTCCCGATCGCGGCCGTAGAGGGCGATGCTCTTGCCGACGCCCCTCACCAGACATGTGTAGGCCAGCGTGGTGCCCACCCGCCCGGCGCCGACGATCGCAACCTTCGCGGTACCGCGGCCTCCGGGCGCCGCAGGGTGGGTACCTCGGGCTCCCCGAGCGCTAGCCGCGTC
>JAODNG010000007.1 GCA_025465385.1 Pseudonocardiales bacterium | reverse complement strand
GGCTGGCGCCGACCGCGGTCAGCGTCGAGGTGATCCCGGTCCCGCCGAACTGCACGTAGGTGAATACCGGTACGGAGAACGGGTGGTAGGCGAGCACCACAGTGGCGCCGAACTCGCCGAAGGCGCGCAGCCATGCCAGCAGCAGGCCGGCGACGATGCCCGGCGCGGCGGCCGGGACCGCCACCCGGGCGAACCGCGACCACCGGCCGTGCCCGAGGGTGGCGGCCACATCGTCGAGGGCCGGGTCCAGCGCGGCGAACGCCGACCGGGCAGCCACGATGAGGAACGGCGCTGCCACGAACGTCTGGGCCAACACGATGCCGACCCGGGTGTCAGTCAGCGCGCCGTGGAAGATCTGGCCGAGGTACGTGTACGGGCCGACCAGGTAGATCAGCAGGATGCCGCTCATCAGCGGTGGCAGTGCCAGCGGAAGCTGCACCGCGACCCCGACCACCGTCGAACTGCGCCCGCGCCCGCGGGAGAGCAGGTAGCCGAGTGGGATGCCCAGGACGGCGATGATCACCGTCGAGATGCTGGCCGTCTCCACTGACACGGCCAGTGCCGAACCGAGCCCGGGGGCGGCGAGGGCGCTGGCTGGGGTGCCAGCCACCCGGATCGCGTAGGCGAGGATTGGGACTAGAAGGTATAGCGTCAGCAGCCCGGCCAGCCATGGCAGCGGGGTACGGAATATCGGCGCCGCCCCCCCGGCTGGCCTGGCGGTCATCGGCCGCCAGGCGCCGTCGTGGTGGTCGTGGGCGTGGCGGGGGCGGCCGTCGTCGGTAGCGTCGACTTCAGCGCTGGTGGCACCGCGGCCGGGTCACCGTAGAGGGTCAGCGGCAGTACCGTCAGGCCGTCCTGCTGCAACAGTGCCTCGCCTGCCGGGGAGACCAGGTACTGCACGAAGTCCGCGGCTGGCGCGGGATCTGGGGCCATGTTCAACATGGCCACGGTGTAGGTCGCGGACAGGTGCACCTTGTCGAGGCCGGCGATCGGGAGTTTCTGCTCACCGGCCTCGTTGCTGTAGAAGAAGCCGGCGTCGAGTTGGCCGGACTCCAGCCGACCAACCAGCTCGGTCTCCGGGAGCACGGTGATGTTCTGCTGCGCGGCGGCCGGCAGCCCCGGATCGTTGTAGATCTTGGCTCCATCAGTGAGGGCCTGCTGGGCCAGCTTGCCCTTGGGGTCGACCGCAGGATCGGTGCTGCCCATCTTGAAACCGGCCTCGGTGATCACCTGGTACCACGGCTTTGATTTCAGGTCCGCAGCGAACTTCGAGTTCGGGTTGTAGCCGATCACCAGTGGCGCCGAGGCGAACTTCACGTACCAGGGCACCCAGTTCCCGTTGGCCGGCCCCTGCAGGTCGTTGTTGACCGACGGGCTAGCACTGATGAACACGTCACCTTGGCGCACCTTGCCCTTGATCTGTGCGGCCAGCGCGCTGGATCCGGCGCTGAAACCCTGGAAGGTGTCCCCGCTCGCCTGTTGGAACTTCGGGCCGAGGTTGTGTTCCATCAGGTTGACCAGCGAGCCGGCGTAGAGCACCTTCACCGGGCCCTTCGGCCCGGCTGATGTGCTCGGCGTGGTACCAGTGCTCGAACCACCGCACGCCGTCACCGCCACCAGCATCGCGGCCACCATCCCGGTCACACCTGCGACCCGCATCGGTTTGTCTCCTTAAGAAGTCTTTGACTGCTGCTTGGCCAGGCTCGCCCTGGCGGGGCCGTCGCGGGGTGGCTGGGGCAGGGTGACGACGACACTGGTGGATTTCACCGAGGCCACGGCCAGTACGCCGGGCTCCAGCCCGAGTTCGTCCACTGCCTCAGCGGACATCAGCGACACGATCCGGTGCGGTCCGACCTGGATCTCCACCTTGGCCATCACCTGATCCCGGATGACCCGGGTGACCAGGCCGGGTAACTGGTTGCGCGCGGAGGCGGGCAGGTGCGGTACGGCTTCCTCGGTCTCTGCGGCCAGCGAGGTGGCGAACCGGGCCAGCTCAGCCCCGTCCACTCCGCGCCGGCCCGACTCGGTGGTCGTGGAGGCGAAGCGCCCGGCGTCGGCCCAACGCCGCAGCGTGTCATCGCTGACCCCGAGCAGTCGGGCCGCCTCACCGATCCGGAACACGGGCATCGACCCAGCCTAGCCGCAGACGCGGAACCAAGACAGGGCTGCAGGCGTAATTGAGATCTTGGCTGGCAGGGAACCCCGCAGCTGCTGGGCGTCACCGTCAGCGATACGCACCGGCGGATCAAAACGTGAGTGAGGTCCGTGGATAGGGGAGTATGCTACTTCACACTCCGCTTGTGCGGAAACGATCTATGTGCGACGATCTGCGCGCGGGGGGGTAGGGTTGTGCGGCCGCCCGCCTGGGGGATGCGCGGCCGCACAACCCACGTAATCGCGAGACCACTCTTCTGGATGACAACGCCGGGCGAGCGGATCACGCGCTACCCAGTTCCCGCCTGCGCGGTGCGTTTAGCCGGACCATCTCCGCAGGTCCGAAGTGCGTTGCGCCGTCGCCCTCTGCCCGGCGCGCGCCATCGCGTCTAAAGTCGGTGATCAGTCCGGGTATACGGGGAGGGTCACATGACAACAAACGTGGCGAGTAGAGCTTCGCTGGAATCGTTGTTGATGAGTCGGCCGTTGAGCGATCCGGAACTCATGCAGGCTAGTGATATGGCACCCGACTACGCCATTTTGCCTGATGTGAGCGTGATTAAAATTGGTGGTCAGAGCCTGATCGACCGTGGTAGGGCAGCGGTGTATCCGGTGGTGGATGAGTTGGTGGCGGTCAAGCGTAGCCATCAGATCCTCATCGGTACCGGTGCCGGCACCCGGGCTCGACACCTCTATTCCCTGGCGGCCGAGCTCGGCCTGCCGACCGGTGTGCTGACCGATGTCGGGTCCGCGGTCGCCGACCAGAACGCGCAGATGCTGGGGTACCTGATGGCCCGCCACGGGGTGCCGGTAGTGGGTGGTTCGGCGTTCGGTGCGTTGCCGCTGTACCTCGCTGAGTGCGGTGCGGCGATCTTCTCTGGAATGCCTCCCTACGATATGTGGCAGCGCGTGCCCAACGAGGGAGTGATACCGCCCTACCGCACCGATGCCGGATGCTATCTCGTGGCAGAGGTTTACGGCTGCGCCAATATGATTTACGTCAAGGATGAAGATGGGCTCTATACGGCCAATCCCAAGACCGATCCGAGTGCCAAACTGATCCCGGAGATCACTGTCGAAGAGTTGATCGACGCTGACCTGCCGGATCTCGTTATCGAGCGCCCGGTGTTGGAACTGATGCGCCGTGCCCGGCACGTGCGGTCGGTCCAGATCATCAACGGGCTGCGACCTGGCCTACTCAGGCGCGCGCTGGCCGGCGAGCACGTCGGCACGATCATCTCGGCCGCCTGAGAGCTGTTGCGCTGCCGGCTGAGCCGGCAATCGGACCGCCGTCGCCCCGTCAGCCACTTTGGAGAACGTCATGACGAACACTGTCTCGCAATCCGAGTCCTCCTTCGCAGCTAAGGACGTGCCCTCGCCGTTGATGCGCCAGACCTTGCTCGACCGCGAACTCGTGCGGCCCCTGGACCGGCCGGTGATCCCGCTGCTGCCGTGGCTCAACGTGGTCGTGATCGGCGGTCGCTCGATCATGGACAAGGGCCGGGACGCAGTCGTGCCGGTCGTCGACGAGCTGCGGGCTGCGCTGCCGGACCATCGGCTGCTGATCCTCACCGGCCCGGGCATCCGCGGCCGTCACGTGCTGGGCGTCGGGCTCGATCTCGGTCTCCCCACCGGAGTGCTGGCCGCGCTGACCTCCGCGGAGGCGGAGCAGAACGGGCATCTCATCGCCGCGTTGCTCGCCGAGCAGGGCGTGTCCTACCTGTCGCATGCAACGATCGCGCACCAGTTGGCCGTGCATCTGGCCGCCAGCCGGGCTGCGGTGTCCAACGGATACCCGCCCTACGGGATCTACGAGTTCCCTCCCGAGGTGGGCAAAATCCCACCGCACCGCACCGACACCGGGGCGTTCCTGCTCGCTGATGCCTACGGCGCCGCCCGGCTCATCTACGTCAAAGACGTCGACGGCGTGTTCACGAGCGATCCTGCATCAACCAACGGCAGCTCAGCCGAGCTCATCCCGCGGATCGGAGCCGGTGCGCTGCTGGCGCGCAAACTCGACTCCCTGCCTGTAGACGCGCTGGTGCTACAGCTCATGGCACACGCTAAGAACCAGAAGGAGATCCAGATCGTCAACGGCCTCACCCCCGGCAACATCACCAAGGCCCTGCAGGGAGAACACGTAGGCACCCTCGTCCACGCGGACTAGCGCGCGGGGCAACCCTTTCGCTTCCGAACTCCACAGCAGCGCTACCTGAGGCCGGTTGTACAGCTCTGCTGCGAAGTTCGGGAACCTGAGAAGGGGGTGTCAGAGCGGGGACTTTTCGAGGAACACCCGATTGACGTTGCTGACATAGCGCCACCGCTGATGTCACCGGGAACGACCAGCCGCGGTCCGTCGGCGACCAGCGAGCGACCGTCCTCGCTGGTCGCCAGAAGCACGTCCATGTTCTCGAAGCCGGGATCGATCTCGCCGTAGGCCACCAGCGCCCGGTAGCCATCGGTCGCGCTCACGCTGACGTAGTGGCGCAACTTGTCGTTCTTGATCGTTTGGTCGAACACCGGGCCTGCCTGAGTGAGCACGTCGATCAGGCGCGAGCGACCGCGCCGGCACTGGCGAATGTTGTGAGCGCGAGCACGGCGAGTGCGGCAAACAACCGCAGTATGTGTAGCCGAATCACGATGGGATCCCTTCGATTAAGTGCTGGCGGTGCAGATCGCCAAATCGGCGAGGTCGGTGGCCAGCGGAGACGTCGCGGTGGCCTAGGCGAGCGTCGCCGGCGCTGTGGCGCGTTGACTGAGGCGATCGTTATCAGCCGGGTCGCGCTGCCAACAGGGGCCGATGAACGCTAAGCTGATCACCGCTGCGGCCTGACCGGAGAACCCACAGCGACGACGGTTATAAGGAAATTCTTAGTTCCCATTGGTATGCTTGGTGACGCAGAGATGCCCGGGCTGCTGTCCGGACAGGTCACTCAGTGACAGGCGAACCAGTGGCATGCCAACCACGTCGTCACTGATGTCTTGCACGCAGGAAGTGAGCGGGTCGGTGATCGGGAGCGGACACTCCCGATCATCATTAAGATGGACGCCTCCGCGGCCAGGCCATGGTGCGAGCTAGTTGCAAAACCGGCGCGAGGCATGGCCGCACGCCGCAGACGAGGGCTGCTATGCCCGATGCGTCCCGCAGACAGAGATTCACTCGGGAGACCCTGCGGTCCGAAGGTGAACAGCACAAGTCCTGCAGTCGACCTAGGGATTACGACAAACCCCACCAGGGATAGCTAGCGGGCCGAGCCTCGGCACAGCGCCAGCCAGCGGGTGCTCCGCGCACCGACGGCTCCACCCGCTTCCGGCGAGCTTGTCGGCGCTCGCCCCGCTCGAAGCAGCCGTCGGCCCCCGCCTTGTGCAGCGCTAATGCATCGGAGATTGCAGCTGCCGAACCTGCACCGGGATTGCTGTGGCTATGCGTATTTTTTCCGGCTGGAACTCCGCATAAGCGGGCTAACCGGCTTCTGACTTGACCCGAAGGTCAACTGCCGGAACGGCGGCAGTTGAGTTCACCACGCTCACGCGTATGTGTACATCCGATCACTAGTCGTAATTCCAACTGAACGCGTGCCGTGCGCGAATAGCCACAGAAAGTGATTCACCGGAATGCCGCGTACGGCGAGCGGCGAAAACGTTCTGTACAGATGCAAGAACTGATGCAATCTAATACCGTCGGGCGCATCGTTTCGGGCGTTATGACCGCTCTGGGCGGGTGTACTGGCCGCCCGAGCCTATGGGAGGTGGAAGATGCCGCTGGTGACGA
>JAODNG010000568.1 GCA_025465385.1 Pseudonocardiales bacterium | reverse complement strand
GTGCCATCCCAGGTTTCCGGTGGGGACAGGCAGGTGTCGCAGTTGCCGCAGGCGGTGGCGTGCTGGCCGAAGTAGGCGAGTAGCTGACCGCGGCGGCACTCGACCGTCTCGCACAGCGCCAGCATGGCGTCGAGGTGAGCAGTGAGACGGCGACGGTGCGGGCCGTCACCCTCAGAACCGTCGATCAACTTGCGCTGTTGCACGACGTCGGCCAGACCGTAGGCCAGCCATGCGGTGGAGGCCAAGCCGTCCCGTCCGGCCCGGCCGGTTTCCTGGTAGTAGCCTTCAACGGATTTGGGCAGGTCAAGATGGGCGACGAAGCGCACGTCAGGCTTGTCGATGCCCATCCCGAACGCGATCGTGGCGACCATGACCAAGCCGTCCTCGCGCAGGAAGCGCGCTTGGTTGCGGGCTCTGGTATCCGCGTCGAGTCCCGCATGATACGGCAGTGCCTCGATCCCGTTCTGCACCAGAAACTCCGCGGTCTTTTCCACTGAGGCCCGCGACAGGCAGTAAACAATGCCCGCGTCCCCGGCGTGCTCGCTGCGCAGCAGCTCCAGGAGCTGCCGCTTGGGGTCGTCCTTGGCCACGATGCGGTACTGGATGTTCGGGCGATCGAAGCTCGCCACGAAGTGACGGGCGTCGGCCAGGTTCAGCCGAGACGCGATCTCGGCGTGGGTCGCCTTGGTGGCCGTTGCGGTCAGAGCGATCCGGGGAACGGTGGGCCACCGCTGGTGCAGCGCGGACAGTGCGAGGTAATCGGGCCGGAAGTCGTGTCCCCACTGGGCCACGCAGTGTGCCTCGTCGATCGCGAACAGCGAGATGGTGCCGCGATCGAGGAGGCTGCCCGTCGACTCGACGCGCAGGCGTTCTGGCGCCAGATAAAGCAGGTCCAGCTCACCCGCCAGGAAGGCAGACTCGATCCGGCGCCGCTCGGAAGACTGCTGGGTGGAGTTGAGGAACCCAGCCCGGACACCGAGCGCCGTCAGGGCGTCGACCTGGTCCTGCATCAGGGCGATGAGCGGCGAGATCACGACGCCGACGCCTTCTCGTACAAGCGCCGGGATCTGGTAGCACAGTGACTTGCCGCCGCCGGTCGGCATGAGCACGAGCGCATCGCCGCCAGCGGTGACGTGGTCGATGACCTCCCGCTGCGCCCCCCGGAACGAGTCATAGCCGAACACCCGTTGCAGCATCCGCAGCGCGTCGCTCGCGTCGAGATCGGTAACGGGGACGACCATCCGGCGATCCTAGGACCCGAGTGTCATCGCCGGTGGCCGTGTTCGGGTTTGGGCCGACCGATCGCAGGGAAGCCGTTGTGCACACACCACCGTTGTCTCCAGGAGGGCGCCGTGGACGCGCCGATCCGAGGTGTTCGCCATGGTCAAGCAGCGCGGCGGAGTCGAACTCGAGGATCGCCGCCAGCACCGAACCTGGAGTGGACTGTGCCGCTCGCGGTTGTTACCGCTGGGCTCGGTATCGCGATGAGCGCTGAGGTATCACGCCACCGCACCGCCCTGCGACGGTGAACCGACTTATGAGGACCGCGCAGGTGGAACAATCCCATCGTCCGACAACAGCTGACCATGGCTCTGACGGCGGGGCAAGTGCGCTGACCGTCATCGTCGCGCTTGCGGTGAACATGTTGATCGCGGCGATGAAGGTGGTCGCCGGGTTGCTGACCGGATCCGCCGCGATGCTGGCCGAGGCGGCGCATTCGGTCGCGGACTCGAGCACGGAGGGCCTACTGCTGGCCGCGCTGCGGCAATCGGCGCGACCGGCCGACCGGCGGCACCCGTTCGGCTACGGCAAGGTTCGATTCTTCTGGTCGCTCATCGCCGCGGTGTCGATATTCGTCACGGGCGCGCTGTTTTCGGTGTATGAGGGCGTGCGCACGATCTTTGGCGGCGGCGAGGAGCAGACGCTGGCGTGGGTGGCCTTTCTAGTGCTTGCGTTGTCCTTCGTGATGGAGGGCGCCTCCTGGATCCGGGCGGTGCATCAGATCCGCCGTGAGCGGGATGCACAGAGTCAAAGCCTGATCGAGTACCTGCGCACCACCGATGACCCGACCGTCAAGACCGTTTTTTACGAGGACACCGCGGCGCTGGTCGGCCTGCTACTCGCCTTCGCTGGTGTCGGTTTGCACGTGCTCACCGGCTCGGCGTTGTGGGATGGCCTGGCCTCTCTACTGATCGGCGTGCTCCTCGGGGTGGTGGCCTACCTGCTCGGCCGTACGAACATGCGGCTGCTGATCGGGCAGCAGGCCGACAGACGGCTGGTCTGGGCGATCTACGCGCAGCTCACAGCCAAACCAGAAGTCGAACAAGTGGTCGATATGCTCACCATGCTGACCGGCACTAACAAGGTCCTGCTTTGCGCACGGGTGGACTTCGCGAACTCGCTGTCCACCGAAGAACTAGAACGCGCGTGCGTGCGTATCGACGACGAGCTGCGGCGTGAGTTCACCGACCTAGATGAGATCTTCCTCGAGCCGGTGCCTCGGACCGATCCGTCGCTACGGGCCCGAGTAGTGAGCCGGTACGGCGCAGTATTGGACAACCTTCGCCAATGACTCGGCCGTTCCCTTCGTCCGCTGAAGGCGGCGACATGACCGTATCCCGTCGGTCGGACATGACCTACCACCGGCGAAACGGCAGCCTGCGCGGGAAATCCCGACGCGAGGACACCCGTTCTGCTCTTCCGCCCAGCCTGGTCATTGGCGCAGCCTGGTCTTGGCGGCTGCTGCTGATGGGAATCACGGTATATGCCGCCGTGCGGGTGCTCGTCTTGCTGTCACTTGTGGTGATCCCGCTGGTCGCCGCACTGTTGCTCGCAGCGTTGCTGCGGCCGGTAGCGCAGCTGCTGCAGCGGCGTCTGCCCGGGCCGCTGTCAGCTTTGCTGACGCTGCTGATAGCCGCAGTGGTACTGGGCGGCCTGGGGTATTTGATCGGATTGCGCTTCGCGCGCGAGCTACCGTCGCTGATCGAACAGCTCGTCGGCACTGTTCGCCGGCTCCGCGCGGCACTGGGCGGCGGTGGCGGTGGCGTGGGTCAGTTCCAACTCGACCAGCTCGAAGGAACGGTGATCAACTGGTTGCAACGTAACCAGAGTCAGGCTGTCGCCTACCTCACCACGGGCGCTGGATACCTGGTCGAGTTCGCCACCCTGACCCTGCTCACGTTGTTCATCACCTTCTTTCTGCTCTACGACGGCGAGCGGATATGGGGTTGGCTGCGCACACCGCTGCCCGGGCCGGAGTCGCATCGAGTGGACCTGGCAGGGCGGGCCGCTTGGGCCACCATCACCGGTTACGTGCGCGGCACCGCGGTCATCGCCACCATCCACGGCATCGTGATCGGGTTTGTGGTCTTCCTGTTGGGCGTGCCGCTGGCGCTGCCGCTAGGGGTGCTGGTGTTCGTCGGCAGCTTCATCCCGTTCATCGGTGCACTGGTCGCCGGCGGCCTGGCCATCCTGATCACGTTCGGCACCCACGGATGGCTGGCCGCGCTGATCCTGCTCGGAGTCCTTATCGCCGAGAGCCAGCTCGAAGTCCATTTGCTCCAACCGCTGATCGTCGGCCGCTACGTGCGGCTCCATCCGCTGGCGATCGGGCTCTCCTTCGCGGTGGGCACCGTGCTTGCCGGAATCGTCGGAGCGATCGTCGCAGTTCCCACCGCCGCCGTCATTCACCAGGCCTGGCCGGCACTGCGCGGCGGCCAGGATCGCGACCGCCGCGCCAGGCCGAAGTAATCAGATACGCTGCGGCGCGCCACAAACTGAGGACCCCGGCGATCCGGGAGTTCTCCCCAGCTGACATCGCGGCCTTGCCGCAGCGGCCGCTTCAACACCGTCGGTGGCGGGTAGTCCAGGGAGGCGATCGAGTAAGGAGGCACAACCGTGGTCACCCATCGCATTGCCACGACCCAGCTGTCTCAGCGGCTGAGCCCGGCCCCGGGGAACACTGTCCCACCCGACCCAGAGCCCATTCCCAACCCCGGCCCTGGCCCGCTGCCCCCGGCCCCAGGGCCGCCGGACCCAGTCCCCGTGCCACCACCAGTCCCGGACCCCCCGCCACCCCCACAATTACTGCAGTCTCAGTCTGGTTGAGCCGGTCGACGATGTGCTCAAGGCCTACCGGGCTTTCGATACCCACGAGCCCGGCTGGGTGAATGGCCTCAGGTTTGTGCACGGGGCGGCGAGGGCATCCCATCGTGCGTACCAGGTCGCCGGAAGAGGTAGCACGATGGCGGACACCGCATTGCACGAGGCTGAACTGTGGGAAGAGTTCCACCGGGTGGTGAACATGTCGTCGCGGGAACTTGCGGACTGGCTACGCACCTGTTCGGCGAGCGCGGACGTTGAAAGCCTTCCCGATCAGGCAGGAACCCCGACTGGTCAACAGGTGCTGCATATTCTGAGTAAGCGCCGGACTGACCTCACCGCTGACGATCTTCAGGTGATGCGCAGGGTGGTCCGGCGCGTGCACGCCGCACGTCGAGGAGATCGAGAACCCGACGCGGGGCAGACCGGGTGGCGACACCGCTTGATGTCGCTGGGCCACGACCCGCTCAAGCCGGCGTGAGGTGATCAGCGCGGTTCGCCGCGGTTTTCGGCGGCCATGCGGGTATTGAGCTGTGGATCGTCGTCGGCGGGGGGCTCCGGATCTTTCCACTCCTCGGCGTGGGTGGGTCCGGTACCGCGCATCATGTTCTCGACGTCGCGCGCGAGCGCGTCGTCCTTCCGCGCGCCGTGCTTGTCACTGCCTCGCTGCATTGAAGCCTCCATATGACTTTTAGTGTGGTTATCACGCGGTGGTAAACCGGAGCTCCTGCGCGAACTGCTCAAGGACCTCGGCTCCCTGTCCGCGCAGCTCCGCGGCCAGCGCCTCCCAGCGCAGCCGTACCTCGTGCGGAGCCGCGCCACGATCCCGACTTACCTCCAGGTAGACCGAGGCGACCGGACCAGGATGGATGGCCAGTTCGCGGGGAATCTCGGGTAGCACTCGGGTCCTCCTCGTCTCGCGCGGTGCCTGACTGTGAGCGGCATCGGGGAAGATCTCTCACCCCTCGGTGAGGACGACCGCTGCGTCAGGTTCGGTGACCCGGAAATTGAAGCTTTCTTCCAGATAGAGCGTCACGAGTTCGGCGTCATGCCGGGTATAACCGATCGAGAAGTCCTGCCCGACGTCAAGGATGAAGTCGCCGCCCCGCTTGCTCACTACCAGAGCGCCATCCAGGCCGGGTGCCCACACAACGTCTCCGCCGAGGATTTTGGTCAGATGATCGCGCAACGGATAGCCGCCATGTTCGGTCGTCTCAGCAATGCGGGTGTATCCCTGCGGGCTGACGGCCAGGGCGTACGGACCCTCGATGCCGGCCTGGCGAAGCACGTTAGTCGCGTCGGCGATGGCGTGGGGATAGGTATTGGCATCCTGCCCCAGCGTCAACCAGGGATGTGAGCTGCATTCCACGATTCCGGTGATTCCCGCTTCCGGCCAGCCGTGGAATACGGCGCGGTTCTCGATCAACGAGGCGTCATGGGCGGCGCGATCGAGATCGCCGTAGTCAACGTCGGTGGCGCCGCGTTCGGCGTCCTGCAGGCCGGAGCATTCTACGGTGAAGCTCACTCGCAGCTCGGTCAGCGCGAGAACTTGCCGTTGCCGGGCGACAACCGTCTCGAACTTGGTGCCCGGCGGTGCGCTGTCCAGCGGGGCAGTCCGGCCGAGGTTGGTGGCAGAATGTGTCCAGCCGTGCGGCCCCGACCAATCGACCAGCCGGCGTGCGGCCAACCTGGCGGTGAGGCGGTCCTTAGCCTCGTCGTCGATCTGCTGCCATCCTTTGGCCGGGATCGGTGCATATTTACGTAACAGATGGTCGGTCATCATCAGCGTCCCTTCAAGCTGCCGATACCTAGGAATTGTTCGCGCCGCCCGCGGAGATCTCCTCCTCTATTGCGCTGACGTACGCCTGCGGATCCTTGTCGCTGGTATCCAGGCCCTGGTCATCGGAATGGTCTGTCTTGAACTTCAGAAACTCGTGGCCGAGATTCACGCGCACACTCAGTGGAGTGTTGCGTCGGAAATCGGACAGAGCGTCGTTTTCTTCCTCTGACATATGACTACTGTTGGCCGCTCGTGCGTGCCGGACACCATCCCACCATTGCGCACTACCGATCGGGTGCCGAGCTGCCTCGTGTACGCCGTCCCGGATGTCGTTGTGATCACCGATGGCATCGACGGTCTCATCTTCGGGGTCATCGCCACGGCGCAGCAGCATCGGATAGAAGATGGCCTCCTCAGCAGCGGCGTGCACCTCGAGCAGGTTCGCAAGGGATTCCCAGATCTCGCGTAACTGCTCGGTTGCGTCGGCGTCGTCCAATGCCGCGAACTCCCGACGAAACGTCTCGTGATCGTCGAGAATCAGTTGCGTGATGTCCGACATGTCAGCTCAGGGCCTCCTCAGCTCGCGTTGATCAGATGCTGGCAAGCCTGGTCGCCGCGGCGGCGGCGTTGCCGACCGGCTACCTGGTCGACCCGCCCAGAACGTCGGCCTCGCTCAGACTGTGCATAACGGCGTTCGGCCCGTCGAATGAGTCCTTCGGCAAGTTGCGCAACGCCTCTACGAGACCCTTGTCCGCGCCGTTGGACTGTGCGTGACGTGCCAGGTCCTCCGGCGACCCTGGGTAGTCGAATCCCTTGAGTGACTTCTGAACCTCGGTGACTTGAAAGCCCATGCCGTGGGGGTGCCCGGTTCCGCAAGCAGCTACACATGTGGGCACCGGCGATTGAAGCTGGCACTCGGTTGGCGGCTACCCAGTTCGGGTAGTTAGCCGGTATGAAGTGGATCGCGACGCAGGAACACTGATCGATCGAATGGTTGATCTGGTGGTGGGTGGCGGCCACAACGGTTTGGTCACCGCGCCGACCCTCGCGATGTCGGGACACGACACGCCGATTGTTGGCCTGTTCGTCACTGGTGCCGACACCGCTCCCGTCGGTGGTATCGCCGGATCTCCCGGCCGCGCCGCGGCCGAGGCGATTCTGACCTGGCGCCGCCGTAGCGGTCGCTGATCGTGGCCGCTGAAGTCACCTCGATCTTCCTGCTGTTCGTGGTGCTCGGTTTCGCCGTGCTACGACCCTGGGGATTACCCGAAGCCATAGCCGCCATTCCCGCAGCGGCCATCGTGGTGGCCAGCGGCGCGGTCCACTGGGCAGGCGCACTCAGCGAAATCCGGCGGCTGGCACCGGTGGTGGCCTTCCTTGCTGCCATTCTGATTCTTGCTCAGCTCTGTGACGACGAGGGGCTGTTCAGCGCACTGGGTGCTTTCACGGCGCGAGCCGCCCGAGGCAACCCGATTCGGTTGCTGACCATGGTCTTCATCGTGGCTGCGGCGATCACCGCTATCTTGAGCCTGGATGCCACCGTGGTACTGCTGACCCCGGTGGTATTCGCGACCGCGGCCTCGTTGAGGGTCCGGGCCAAGCCGCACGTATATGCCTGCACCCACCTAGCGAACTCCGGCTCGCTGCTGTTGCCGGTCTCCAACCTGACCAACCTGCTCGCCTT
>JAODNG010000603.1 GCA_025465385.1 Pseudonocardiales bacterium | reverse complement strand
TGGAGTTGCGGGCGCGGACGCGGGCGGAGGCGGGAGCACCGGGGCAGGCGTGGGCGCGGGACGAGGCGCGAGTGCGGGGGTAGGTGGTGGTGGAGGTGCGGGTGCGGGGCCAGGCGCGAGTGTGGGTGCGAGCGGTGGTGGAGTTGCGGGCGCGGGCGGAGGCGGGAGTACGGGAGCAGGCGCGAGTGCGGAGCGAGGCGCGGGGGGCAGCGCTGGTGCAGGGGTAAGCGGTGGTGGAGACGCGAGTGTGGGGGCAGGCGGTGGTGGCGTTGCGGGCGCAACCGCAGGCGCCTGCGGTGGTGGAGTTGCTACCTGGGCGGCGTTTTGCCGAGGTCGACGAAGTGGTTGGTTCGTAAAAGTCTCTGGTCGCTCGGGTATGCATTGCAGCTGCGCGGCTGGGCCGGCCTGTTCAGCCTCTTCCCGGCCTCGACGGCGTGGTCGACCTCGCCAAAGCCCTTGCGTCACTGGCCGGCGTCGGCGTCCGTGCGCGCTTCTATTTCTCGGAATTGGATCCGGCATGCTGGGCTCCGGCTAGCTCAGTGACGCTCTTGCGAAAGCAGGCCGTGCCGTCGGCGCAGCCTGATAAGCAGCTTGCAGAGGTGCAAGATCAGCGAGCCCGGTCACCCCGTGAGTGCCGCAGGTGGCGCACTCAGGCGAGTAGCGAACAGCTGCTGGGAACGTCCGCTGAGCTTGCGCGTCGTACATGACCAGTTTCGGGTTGACGTCCTTCTGCGCCGACGCGGCCGTGAAAGTCCGCGCGGTTTCCGCAACCTGCATCGACGCCACGACACCATTGAGGAATATAACCGAGGGTCTGGCCTCTTCGGTGCCGTAACCGTGATCTCGTTCGTATTCCTGCAGCTCTGGCGGTGCTAAGTCATAGGCCGCTCGTTGCGGATGAATGAAGCCCCGGCACTCAAGACAGCCGGTTCCCGGTGCAACGATCTGGACTTGCCCCCCGAGTTTTGCATCGACGCTGTCGGTCTCGAGTCTGGCGCCAGTGCCTGCATCGATCAGCGGTATGAGGTAGCGAATAGATAAATGGTTCAACGAGAGACGCGCACCGTGCGTGTCGACGCAGCCGAGGAGCAGGTCTGCGGCTTTGGCATGGTCGAGAGCTGCGCTGTCCAGAAGCGGCGCTGCCACAGCTGTTACCGCGACTCCCGGCGTCAGGCGCTCGATGAGCTCCCGGAAGACGTCCACCTTGCACCGTCCGGCGTCTTCTGGTGCTGCGCCGATAAGGCGGTTGAGGTTGCTTAGCTCGATACGGTCAGGATCAATGAGAATCAGGTGGCCGACGCCGAGGTAGGCGAGCTCTAAGGCGACGAACGAACCAAGCCCGCCTAGGCCGACGACAGCCACCCGCGCTTTTGAGAGGGCCTCCTGAGTTGCCACGCCTAGCAGGGGCAGTTGACGGCTATGACGTGCGTCTCGGGGGAGTGTCGACGCAGCTGTGGAACTGGATGCTGGAAAGTAATGTAAGACTGGTGAATCGTCGGAGAAGCTGCCCACGATAGTCACTTGCTTAACCGCCCGAATCGCCGAGGCGGACCGCTGATAGTAATGGGCGTCAAGACTGTTCTGTCCGACGACCATGGTGGCGTGGTAAAAGGGCTCGGGCAGCATCGACGCAAGCCGGGGCATCTTCATCCGGTCGTTGGACCAGTCGATGCCGCTGAACGTCGTTTGAGGAGCCGAATCAAATGGATGTGAGTGGACCTCGATGAGACTCCAGCCTTCCCGTCGACATCGAGTCAGCGCGGTCGCGACGAACTGGCCGTTGGGGCTTATTGCCGAAGGCGATTGATGATCTAGATCCGTCGGCTGCGCCCGGAGCAGCTCATGGCCTACCAATCGTATCCTGCTTGCTGATACGTTGGGCGCGGCGAGGATGAATGCCATCTGCTCATTGCCGGTCCCGCGTCCGGGCCTGTTATTAGCAGACAGAAGGTGACTGCGGAGCTCCGACCACAAGGTGGAGCTGAGTACAATATCATCCACCTCGCGCGCCATTATCGTGCTCCGCTCAGAGTGCGCCTATCGCGAAAAATTGCTGCGATCAGGTCGAGATACGTTATCAAGCTGTGCCCACGAAGCAAGTCGGCGCCGCCAGCCGGTCGCCATCCGATAAGATGCACGCAGAAGTGCCCCCAACCGTGGTCAACGTGTTTCCTATCAGCACTCGGTCCGCGCGTGAAGAAGTGGTTGAGTGACTGTCCCTCGTTCGTCCGGAGATCGTGGTCCGTCCAGAACCATTCCGGTGGTACCGACGGATAGCCGGGGGTGCCGTACGGGATGTCGATGAGCACTTCGATATGGGATTTGTTCCATCCTGCAGCGATCGGAAAACGTTCGATGTAGAACCAAGTGCCGCTCTCCGTGTCGAAGCGGGCGTCACCGAACCGTTGCGAGAGCAAGAGCGCCTCGGTTTTAAGTCGGCTGAGCCTGCGCCGCGTTTCGAGATCCTTTGTTATTGACGGCATACCCCGACCTCGCTATCAGCCGTAAGTGAACGGCGTCACCACTGAGTAGTCGACTGCATTGGCCGGCAGCGGCCTGTGATCTTCGAGTTTGACGATCTGGCCGTTGGGCATACTTGCCATCACCCAATCAGAAAGCACACTGTTGGCTTGGCGCTTGAGGTCGGCGGCAGTGGGCTGCTCCCCGCGCACGTCGATAACCTCGCCGTTAACTATGTAGTTACCCATTTCAGCCTCCGCCTTGTTGTCGAGCGCGCTGTGATTGAGTGACGGAACAGGCACTGATCGTCACTGCACTCGCCGACCGATGTTTTGTGGTAGGTTGCTGCCGCAGTTCGATCGGGCAGTGAAGCCTTTCTACCTTCATGATCCACCTCGGGACGCGGTCCTTGTTTAGGTTCATCGCGTCGTACCGAGATCGCGTTACGTATCTCGTTATCGAAAAACTCTAAGTTATGATGCGTACGCGTACCGGATTCGATTGGGTGCTTTTTGCGCCGTTTGTACAGTTCGGTGGTCGCG